>CACXAG010000035.1 GCA_902765585.1 uncultured Prevotellaceae bacterium | reverse complement strand
CAGCAGCGGAAAATGGCCGGACGTCGTGCTCAGGGGGCTCGGGCTGCCCAGTACGACTACAGTCGGTTCAAGGGACTGATTATTCTCATTGAATATAAAGACAAGTCGTTCTCACGGGAAGACTACAGGGACATCCTCGACGACATGGCCAACAAAGAGGGCTATACGGGCTTCGACAACCTGGCATTGACGGGGAGCGTGCGCGACTATTATTCTGACAACTCGAACGGCAGCTTCCAGCCGCAGTTCGACGTGGTGGGACCGTATCAGGTCAACTACAGCCAGTACTCGCCGAGGGGCGTGGACAATGTGGACCCGATTATCAGGGCTGCGATTAATGCCGCGGATGACGATGTGGACTTCAGCAACTATGACGGCGACGGTGACGGACTGGTAGACCTGGTATACTTTATCGTGGCTGGCAACGGTGCCAACTATGGGGGCAACGACAGCCGACTCTGGTGGCCTCACCGCTATATGGTCAGTGAGCAGGGAGCATGGGGCTTCGGCATAGAAAGGGATGGCGTCACGCTATACGACTATGCCAGCTCCACGGAATTGCAGGGCTATACGTCCTATCCCTCGACGGTAAGAATTGACGGCATCGGTACCATCGTCCATGAGTTCAGTCATGTGCTGGGACTGCCGGACTTCTATGATACCGACTACGAGGACAGTGGCGGCCAGAGCAATGACCCAGGCGACTGGTCGGTGATGGCGGGTGGCAGTTATGCTGACAATGGTGACACGCCGGTGGGCTATTCGCTGTACGAACGCTATTCGGTAGGCTTTATGGACGAGCCGCAGAAAATAGAAGGGGAGGGTAGCTATACGCTGCATGCGCTGCCCACCAGCCTGGAGGGCTACCGTATCGACGCTTCTGAAAGCGACGAGTTCTTCCTGTTTGAGAACCGTCAGCAGAGTGATTTCGTCTGGGATACCTATTTGCCGGGCAGCGGACTGTTGGTGCATCGGGTGGAGAAACCTGGGTCATCGGTTTGGGAGAATAATACCATCAATGACAACCCGAGTCATAACTATTACGAGGTCATCAGGGCTAATGGCAACTATGCGGAGGCTTCGCAGTACGATGTGTTTCCCAGCAAGGGAAAGACCGAACTTGACAATTCTACGAGCCCTGCCAACCTCTTGTCGCATAGCGGAAAGAACACGAGATACGGCTTGTATCATATCCAGATGTCGAACGATGGCGTCATCAGCTTCGACGTGGCTGATGCGATTGTCCTCAAGAAACTGACCGTCAACAGCGCGGTGACCATCGGCGTTGGCATGACAGCACAGCTGGAGGCGTCGGCTGAACCGGATGGGGTTGAATATTCGCTGACCTGGACGTCGAGCGACGAGGAAATAGCTACCGTTGACAACGAGGGTCTGGTAACGGGCGTTAGTGCCGGCAAGTGTGTCATTACCGTTGCGGGCGACAATGGGGTGTCGGCAACATGTCAGGTGATAGTCGATACGTTCGACCCTGTGACGGTTGCCGAGGCTAAGAAGTTGGAACAGGGCAGGGAGTTTGTGTTGCAGCTGACCGATGCCGAGGTGCTCTACGTCAACAAGAATACGGTCTACATCCGTGATGCTACAGGTAGTGTCAGACTCTCGAACATGAGTTTAGGCCTGAAGCAGGACGACCGTGTCAACGGAACGCTTTTTGCCCAGGTGGGATCGTCCAATGGAATGGTTCAGTTCGAAGCTGTCGGCTCTACAACCAATGCCAGTGGCCTGACCATCGTCAAGGGTGCGAAGGTACAGCCTCGCGAGGTTAAGCTGGAGGATCT
Organism: uncultured Prevotellaceae bacterium; assembly: GCA_902765585.1. Taxonomy (GTDB): domain Bacteria; phylum Bacteroidota; class Bacteroidia; order Bacteroidales; family Bacteroidaceae; genus Prevotella. The sequence continues at coordinate 17,500 of CACXAG010000035.1, read as the reverse complement.
GACGGAGGATGACTATGCCGACTATGTGGTGCTGAAGGCCATACAGTTGGAGCGTAATGCCGAAGGGTATAAGGGTGTCTGGACCCTTAGTGACGACGTGCATGCCAGACTGAACAACAAGTTCCAGTTGCGAACGGTCACACTTCCTACCGAGGTGAATGACAAATATTACGAGATTTATGCCATCTATGGCACCGACTTGTTGGATGGCGAGAACATCAATGAGTTCTACCTGCTGAAGACGCCCAAGGAGGTAGATGCTCCTCAGCCAGAAGATCCTGAAGACCCCGAGAATCCCGAAGACCCCGAGAATCCCGATGACCCGGAGAACCCAGGTGGAACGGATGGTATCCGTACTATCGATACCGCATCGGCCGCTCATGGCAGCTACTATAATCTGCAGGGACAGCGTGTGGACGGCCAGCAGAAAGGCCTCTTCATCAAGAAAGGTAAAAAGGTAATGGTCAAATAGTCAAATCTAATGGCGTTTGCCTTTGAAAAAGTCTTGCATCAGCTGGCGGCATTCCTCTTCGAGGATGCCGCCAGTGACGTTACATTTAGGGTGTAGGGCATGGGGTGCATATTGGCTGTAGCCACGCTTTTCGTCGCGGCAGCCATAGACGATGCGGGGTATCTGGCTCCAGCCCAAGGCTCCGGCACACATGGTGCAGGGCTCCACGGTGACGTAGAGGGTGCAGTCGGTGAGGTACTTGCCGCCCAGTTCGTTGGCGGCAGCGGTGATGGCCTGCATCTCGGCATGGGCCGTCACGTCGTGCAATGTCTCCGTCAGGTTGTGGGCACGGGCGATGATATGGTCTTGACAGACCACCACGGCACCAATGGGTATCTCACCCTCCTCGAAAGCCTGCTGCGCTTCCTGTAGCGCACGCCGCATATACATTTCATCTTTATTTTTTTCTTCCATGATGCAAAAATACAAAATAAATTAAAAATGAAAGATGAAAGATGAAAAATTATTCGTACTTTTGCAATGTGGAATGGAAAATCATACATATTGACGAGACTGACTCCACCAACCGCTGGCTGAAAGAAGTTTTGGCAGCGGACTTACGCGATTGCAACGCCACTAATATTGCTGTAGTTGCTGACTATCAGACGGCGGGGCGGGGCTGTGGCACGAACCAGTGGGAGTCGGAGCGGGGCAAGAACCTGCTGTTCTCGATGATGATACACCCAGTGAACCTACCTGCCAATAAGCAGTTCCAGATATCTATGGCTATTTCACTGGCTATGGTCGACGCCTTGGGACAACTGGTGGGTGATCTCAGTATCAAGTGGCCCAACGACATCTATTGGCGCAATGGCAAGCTGGCGGGTATTCTGATTGAGAACACGTTGAAGGGCGGCCTCGTCAAGGAAAGCATCATTGGGGTAGGACTGAACGTCAATCAACGGGAGTTCCATAGTGACGCACCTAACCCTGTATCACTCTGGCAGATAACGGGGCAGGAAACGAACTGTGAACAGTTGCTGAAGGATATCCTACAAGCGTTCGATAACCAAATGGGCACAAGAGGAGTTGACGCTTTGGTGCCCCGATACACGCAGATGCTTTACCGTTGTAAGGGTTTCCACCCGTATACTGATAAGAATGGTGTGTTTATGGCGGAGATAACAGGGGTGGAAAACGATGGTCACTTGCTGTTGCTCGACGACAATGGCAAAAAACGACGTTACGCATTTAAGGAAGTTCAATTTATCATATAAAAGAAAAAAGATTATGTCAAGGTTTAAGAGAATTTTATTGAAGTTGTCAGGCGAGAGCCTGATGGGAAAGCAGGGCTACGGTATCGACCCTGAGCGTTTGAGTGACTATGCCCGCCAGATTAAGGAGGTCAGCGAGATGGGCGTGCAGATTGGCATCGTCATCGGAGGAGGAAATATCTTCCGCGGACTGAGTGGCTCGCAAAAGGGATTCGACCGTGTGAAGGGCGACCAGATGGGGATGTGTGCCACGGTTATCAACTCGTTGGCACTCAGTTCGGCATTAGGAGCCATCGGTGTGAAGAATAAGGTGCTTACAGCCATCCGCATGGAGCCTATCGGCGAGTTTTATACCAAGTGGAAGGCTATCGAGGCCATGGAGGCAGGCTATGTCTGCATCTTCTCGGCTGGTACGGGCTCACCTTATTTTACCACGGATACGGGTTCTTCGTTGCGTGGTATTGAGATTGAGGCTGACGTCATGCTGAAGGGAACACGCGTGGATGGCGTCTATACCGCCGACCCCGAAAAGGATCCTACGGCTACCAAGTTCGAAGCCATTACATATAAAGAGGTACTCGCGCGAGGGTTGAAGGTGATGGACTTGACGGCTATCTGCATGTGTCAGGACAACAACCTGCCCATCTATGTCTTTAACATGGATGTTGTCGGCAACCTGAAAAAAGTGATGGATGGTGAGGAGATTGGCACGCTGGTACACAATTAACAATAAACGTTAACCCATAACCAATAAACGTTACCTTTCCTCTACGAAGTCTACGTATTCGCCGTCAGAGTCGTCGAAGATCTTCTGGGTCTCGCGCTTCTCGTGCTGGTGGTCGATAATGGTTTCGCCCGTTGCCGTTTGCGTGCGACGGGCGTCTTCTTGTTGCACGTATTCCTCCCGAGTATCTTCAAACTGCTGAGCACTCTGTGTGCTTTGTCCCCTCTGTGTACTCTGTGTGTTTTGGTGGCGCTGGCTGTATTGCTGGCGCTGCCGGCCAGTTTCGTAGCGCTGGCGCTGAGCCTGCTTCTCTGCAGCTTGCTCTGCTGCCTTCCGCAAGTCTCTGAGAGCCTTGAGTATACGACCCCCTATGAGCATCATGACAAAAACAATGAGGAAGAATATAAACAATAAGATACCGAGGATTCCTTTGAGCATGATTGAAATAGCGATTAGTGAGTAGTGTTTTTAGTCCTTAGATTGTTGACGACGGAGAGGATGATGTACCAGGCTATGATGGCTGCAATACCGCTGACACCCAGCAGGAGCAACAGGGGAATACAGGTGATAAGGAAGATGTATTTGATTTCGTTGCCTTTCCAGCCCCATGTCTTGAACTTCAGGGCAAACATCGGAATCTCGCTGACAAGCAGGTAGCAACTGAAGAACATCAAGAGAAGTATGGCCCACCAGTTGTTGGCAGCCACGAAACTGCCACTTCCCTCAAGTCCCACAACCAGCGAACCCCAGAACAGGGCGTTGGCAGGTGTAGGCAGACCGATGAATCCCAGTGCCTGTCGCTCGTCAAGGTTAAACTTCGCTAAGCGCAGGGCTGAGAAGGCTGCCATGACGAATGCCAGATAAGGGATGAGAGGTGAGATGTGAGAGGTGAGAGGTGAGAGGAAGCTGAACACAATAGCCGAGGGTGCAAAGCCGAAAGTGATGTCGTCGGCCAGCGAGTCGAGCTCCTTGCCGATAGGGGAGGATACGTGCAGCAGGCGGGCTGTCATACCATCGAAGAAATCGAAGACGGCACCGATGATGATAAACAGCAAGGCCAGTTGGTAGTCGCCCTGAAACGCCCAATAGGTTGCTATGCAGCCTGAAATGAGGTTCAGGCAAGTTATCGTATTGGGGATATGCTTCTTTAACATTAAACATTAAACATTAAAGATTAAACATTACGCTAACTTGGCGATGACCGTTTGGTCGCCTGTGGTAGGCTGGCCGATGGTGACGCAGGCCTTAGCAGTCAGCGGCAGATAGACATCAACACGCGAACCGAGTTTGATGAATCCTAAGTGTTCGTCGATATAGCACTCCTCGCTGGGCTTGGCGTAGGTGACGATGCGTCGTGCCATGGCTCCGGCTATCTGGCGTACCAGGATGTCTTCGCCATCGGGTGTGGTAATCATGATGTCGGCATGCTCGTTCTCTTCACTGGCCTTGGGAAGCCACGCCTTGTGGTAATTGCCGTTCTGGTGATGTACAAACTTTACCTTGCCATCGACCGGGAACCAGTTGGCATGGACATTCAGCGGACTCATGAAGATGCTGATCATGAGGCGCTTGTCATGGAAGTACTCGTTTTCCTCAGCCTCCTCGACAACCACAATCTTTCCGTCAGCAGGTGCTACTACCAACTTCTCGGTGTCTCCATTGAAATAACGGATAGGACAGCGGTAGAAGTTGAGGGCCATGATCCATGCTGCACCGAAGACGACGATGAACAGCCAGAAGGGGATGGGGTTGTCTACAAAGTACCACAGCAGGGAACCGATGGCTAACAACGCCAGCATGCTTAGCGTCAACTCGTTGGTACCTTCGCGGTGTATTCTAATCTTTTTCAGTTTCTTAATTCTTGTGCCCATGGGGTTGGTATGTCGGTTTTACCATGCAAAGGTACGTAATATTTATGAATTATCAATTAATAATTATGAATTTTTTTGGTTATCTCGGCTTTTCGACGTAACTTTACCGCTCAAAAACTGCAATAACCAACAATTATGGAAGATTTTGTACATCTTCATGTTCATACATATTACTCCATATTAGATGGTCAGTCGAGCATCAAGCGGCTGGTGGACAAAGCCATCGGCAATGGGATGCGGGGCATGGCCGTTACCGATCATGGCGACATGTTTGGCATCAAGGAGTTTCATGACTATGTGGGGGGTATCAACAAAGGACGAAAGAAAGAGGGTAGGCCGCCGTTCGTGCCCATCTTCGGGTGTGAGATGTATGTGTCGCGGCATGGCAGCAAGGGGCTGCGCCGGGGCAAGGAAGACCAGAGCGGCTACCACCTCATCGTGCTGGCCAAGAACTACCAGGGCTATAAGAACCTCATCAAGCTGGTGAGCCGGTCGTGGGTGGACGGCTACTATATGCGGCCGCGTACCGACCGTGAGGACCTGGAGCACTATCATGAGGGACTCATCGTCTGTTCGGCGTGTATAGCCGGTGAGGTGCCAGCCAAAATACTGAACGGTGACGTGGCGGGAGCGCGTGAGGCCATAGAGTGGTATCACCGTGTGTTTGGAGACGACTACTATCTGGAACTGCAGCGCCACGAGGTGAAAGACCCCAGCATCCGTGCCAACCGCGAGACATTCCCCCTGCAGCAGAAAGCCAATCGGGTGATGATTGAATTGGCTCGTGAGTATGGGGTGAAACTGGTTTGTACCAATGATGCTCACTTTGTGGATCAGGAGAATGCCGAGGCTCACGACCATCTGCTCTGTCTGTCTACGGGCAAGGACCTGGACGACCCGTCGCGCATGCTCTACTCGAAGCAGGAGTGGCTGAAGACGCGTGAGGAGATGAACGAGGTATTCAGCGACGTGCCGGAGGCGCTGGCCAACACCTGTGAGATTCTGGACAAGATAGAAATATACAGCATCGACCACGACCCCATCATGCCCTTCTTCCCCATTCCGGAGGATTTCGGTACGGAGGAACAATGGCGACAGCGGTTCAGCGAGGAACAGCTCTACGAGGAGTTTACGCGCGACGAGAACGGCGAGAATCCCTTGCCGCGGGAGGAGGGCGAGAAGAAAATCAAGAAACTGGGCGGCTACGATAAGTTGTATCGCATCAAGTTTGAGGCTGATTACCTGGCAAAGTTGGCGTACGAGGGCGCTGCCCGCTGCTACAACAATGGGAAAGAGGTCGAATTGTCTGAAAAGACGGTGGCGGCAGCAAATTCTTCACTCTTCATTCTTCACTCTTCACTTCCTAAGGAAGTGGACGATCGTGTGCGCTTCGAGCTGCACATCATGAAGACCATGGGTTTCCCGGGCTACTTCCTCATCGTGCAGGACTTCATCAACTCGGCCCGCGACGAACTGGGTGTGATGGTAGGGCCGGGACGTGGTTCGGCGGCAGGTAGCGTGGTGGCGTACTGCCTGGGCATCACGAAGATAGACCCGCTGAAGTACGACCTGCTGTTTGAGCGTTTCCTGAACCCAGACCGTATCTCGCTGCCTGATATCGATACCGACTTCGACGACGACGGTCGCGGAAAGGTGCTGAAATGGGTGGAGGACAAGTATGGTCATGAGAATTGTGCCCACATCATCACCTACGCCACCATGGCCACGAAGAACTCCATCAAGGACGTGGCGCGGGTGGAGAAGGTGCCGTTGGGGGTGGTGAACGCGCTGTGTAAGGCTATTCCAGACCGCTTGCCCGATGTGGACGGCAAGACGCCAAAGATGAATCTGCCCAATGCCATCAAGGCCGTGCGCGAGTTGCAGGAGGCCGAGGCCAGCAGCGACCAGCCCCTGCGCAATACCATCAAGTATGCCAAGATGTTGGAGGGAACGGTGCGCGGTACGGGCATCCATGCCTGCGGATTCATCATCTGTCGTGACCCGATATCAGACTGGGTGCCGGTATCGACGGCTGATGACCCTGACTTCAAGGACCAGAAGACCAACTGCACGCAGTATGACGGTCACGTCATCGAGTCGACGGGACTCATCAAGATGGACTTCCTGGGACTGAAGACGCTGTCGGAGATGAAGGAGTGCTGTGCCGTCATCAAGCAGACACGCGGCATCGACGTGGACCTGGACCATATCCCCATAGACGATCCCAAGACCTTCGAACTCTACCAGCAGGGACGCACCATCGGCACGTTCCAGTTTGAGTCGAACGGCATGCAGAAATACCTGCGCGAACTGAAACCCACCGTCTTTGAGGACCTCATCGCCATGAATGCCCTCTACCGACCGGGACCTATGGGCTACATCCCGCAGTTCATACGCCGCAAGCATGGCGAGGAGCCTATCACCTACGACATCCCCGTGATGGAGAAATACTTGAAGGACACCTACGGCATTACGGTCTATCAGGAGCAGGTGATGCTGCTGTCGCGACTGCTGGCCGACTTCACCCGTGGTGAGAGCGACGCCCTGCGTAAGGCCATGGGTAAGAAGAAGAAGGACATCGTAGACGCCATGAAACCCAAATTCATTGAGGGTGGCAAGAAGAACGGTCACGACCCGAAGACGCTGGAGAAAATCTGGGCCGACTGGGAGGCGTTCGCATCCTACGCCTTCAACAAGTCGCATGCCGCCTGCTACTCGTGGGTGGCCTACCAGACGGCCTACCTGAAGGCTAACTATCCGGCAGAGTTCATGGCTGCCATCATGAGCCGCCGCCGCGACCAGATAACGGAAATCACCAAACTGATGGACGAGTGCAAGGCGATGGGTATAGCCACGCTGGGACCCGACGTCAATGAGTCGTACCAGAAATTCGGTGTCAACCACCATGGCGAGATACGTTTTGGTCTGGCTGCCATCAAGGGCATGGGCGACAGTGTGGCACAGGCTATCATCGACGAGCGTGAGCAGAACGGACTCTACAAAGATATCTACGACTTTGTGAAGCGCATCAATTTCAGCCAGGTCAACCGCAAGGCGTTAGAGGCGCTGGCGCTGAGCGGCGGTTTCGACAGCTTTGGCATCCGCCGTGAGGACTTCTTTGCCCAGAACGCCAAGGGCGAGACGTTCATCGATACCATCCTGCGCTTCGGACAGACCTACCAGAACGAGAAGCTGCAGGCGCAGAACTCGTTGTTTGGCGGGTTCGACGAGATAGAAATCCTGCTGCCCCCGCTGTTGAAGGCGGAGTCGCGCTGGAGCGACATCGAACGGCTGAACAAGGAGCGCGAACTGGTGGGTATCTATCTCTCGGCCCATCCGTTGGACGAATACCGGATAGTGCTCGACAACCTGTGTAACACCCGTTGTGCCGAACTGGCTGACCGCGGGGCGGCGCTGGTCGACAGGGAGGAGGTGACGCTGGGCGGTATTGTCACGGGTGTGCAGTCGCGCTTCGGCAAGAACAATAACCCCTGGGGCATCATTACCCTCGAGGACTTTGAGGGCTCTGGCGAACTGGTGCTGTTTGGAAAAGACTGGGTCGACATGAACGGCAAGTTCATTGAGGGTGCTGCCGTCTACGTCACAGGCAAGATGGCGCCGCGCTTCCAGTATAGCGAGCAGAAGGAGCTGAAGGTGACCAATGTGGAGCTGCTGCAGGATGTCAAGGAAAAAGCCATCGGCAAGATTACCATCTCGTTGGCTTCCAACCTGCTGAACGAGCAAATCGTAGAGGAACTGAGCGAACTCATCAGTTCCAGCCCGGGCAAGACGGAACTTTACTTCTTGCTGCACGACGGCTCTGGCAAACAGCATGTACTGCTGCGTAGTGGGTCGAAGACGGTGGACGTGAAGACCAGCCTGATACAGTATATCGAGAATACCGAGGCCCTGAGCTATAAGATAAATTAAAGATGAAAGATGAAAGATGAAAAATGAAAGATGTAACATTAAATATTAAACATTAAACAATTGAGATTATGGAAGTAACAATCACAAGCGAGAATTTCGAGAGTCTGAAGAAGGGCGAACAGCCTTTAGTAGTTGATTTCTGGGCAACATGGTGTGGTCCCTGCCGCATGGTCGGTCCCGTCATTTCTCAACTGGCTGAGGAGTACGACGGCAAGATTGTTGTCGGCAAGTGCGACGTGGAAGAGAATGAGGAACTGGCTCAGGATTTTGGTATCCGCAACATTCCTACCATCCTCTTCTTCAAGGGTGGCCAGATTGTTGACAAGGTGGTGGGTGCCCAGCCCAAGGCTAAGCTGCAGGAGAAGTTCGAGGCACTGCTTTGACCACCCTGCTTCCGTCTTCCTGCTCCTCGATGCTGACACGTGCGGCATCGTCGGGCAGGATTTCTTCTATCAGCTCAGGCCACTCGATGAAGCAGAGTGCACCCGAGTAGAAATAGTCCTCGTAGCCCATGTCGTAGACTTCCTCCAACCGCTTGATGCGGTAGAAGTCGAAGTGGTAGATGGTGGAAGAGGTAAGAGGTAAGAGGTGAGAGGTGAGAGAATATTCGTTGATGATGGCGAAGGTGGGGGAGGTGATGACGTCATCGACGCCTAACTCCTCACAGACGGCTTTGACAAAGGTGGTCTTGCCGGCTCCCATCTTGCCGTAGAAGGCAAAGACGCGGGTGTCGCCCATGTTGGCTATAAACTCGCGAGCTGCCTCGCGGATGTGCTCTATGTCCTTGATAATGATTTCCATATCTTCATTTCTTTTTGCTTTGCAGGGTGATGAGGGGGATGATCATCTCCTCCATCGAGATGCCGCCGTGCTGGAAGGTGTTGCGATAGTAGGAGACGTAGTAGTTATAGTTGTTGGGGTAGGCGAAGAAGTCGTCGCCCGTGGCGAAGACATAGCTCGTCGAGAGGTTGGGTGCAGGCAGGTGGGCTTTCTGCGGGTCCTTGATGACGAAGAGTTCCTTGGCGTCGTAGGCCAGGTTCTTGCCTAACTTGTAGCGCAGGTTGGTGTTGGTATTGCGGTCGCCCACTATCTTGACGGGATTGTTGGTGCGAATGCTGCCGTGGTCGGTGGTGATGATGACGCGATAGTTGGTCTGCGCCAGCTGGCGGAACAGGTCCTTGATGACGGAATGGCGGAACCACGAGAGGGTGATGCTGCGGTATGCCGACTCGTTGTTGGCGAGTTCGCGCACCATCTTCGACTCGGTGCGGGCATGCGAGAGCATGTCGATGAAGTTGAAGACGACGACGTTCAGGTCGTTGCGCTCCAACGTGTTCAGCTGTTGCATGAAGCGCTCGGCCTCCGTCGAGGTGTTGATTTTATGGTACGAGAAGGTGTTGCGGCGGCGATAGCGCTCCAGCTGGGTCTGGATGAGGGGCTCCTCGTTCAGGTTCTTGCCCTCCTCTTCGTCCTCGTCAACCCACAGGTCGGGAAACATCTGGGCTATCTGTACGGGCATGAGTCCTGAGAAGATGGCGTTGCGGGCATACTGCGTGGCCGTGGGCAGAATGCTGCAGTAGACGTCTTCGTCTATCTCGAACAGGTCACCCAGTTCACACTCCAGCATCTTCCACTGGTCGTAGCGGAAGTTGTCGAGCACGACGAGAAATACCTTCTGGCCTTCCTTCAGCGCAGGGAATACCTTCGTCTTGAAAACATCGGGGGATAAGAGGGGTGAGGGGTTAGAGGTGAGAGGTGAGAGATTACTATTGCGGTTGTTTGGCTTTGACAATTCTCTTACCTCTAACCTCTCACCTCTTACCTCTAACCAGTCCAAGTAGTTCTTCTTGATGTATTTGGCAAAGCCGCTGTTCGCTTCCTTCTTCTGCATGTCCAGCATGTCCGTCATCTGTGAGTCGGTGGCGCTGAGTTCCAGTTCCCAGCGCACCAGCTTCTTGTAGATGTCCGTCCAGTCCTGCCACGTGCGGCAGTCCATAATCTGCATGGCAATCTGCTGGAACTGCTGCTGGTAGTTCGTCTGGACGGTCTCGGTGACGATCTCGCGGCGATGGATGTTCTTCTTCAGCGTCAGCAGTATCTGGTTGGGGTTGACGGGCTTGATGAGGTAGTCGGCAATCTGCTGGCCGATAGCCTGGTTCATGATGTCTTCCTCCTCGCTCTTGGTCACCATCACCACAGGCACCTGCGGCGACACTTCCTTGATGCGTTCCAGGGTCTCCAGACCGCTCAGGCCCGGCATCATCTCGTCGAGCAATACCAGGTCGAAAGTTCGTTTCTGGCATTCCTCAATGGCATCGGTGCCATTGCTTACCGTCACAACCTCGTAGCCTTTCTTTTCCAAAAAGAGCAGGTGGGCACGAAGCAGCTCTATCTCGTCATCAGCCCAGAGCAGTAGTCCGTTATTCATATTTTTACTTCTTTACCTTTTACTTTTTTACCTTTTTCTATCGCCAGAAGTCATCGTCGAAGATGTCGTCGACATTGGTGTTCTGTTGTTTCGGACCGTCGTTGAAGAGGTCGTCATCGTTGTTGTTCTGCTGTTGCGGCGTTTCGTCCGCGTCTTCCTCATCATCCGGGTTTTGGATGATGGTGCCAGGCTCTTCCAACAGCGGGTCCTGAGAAATCTCGACGGGCTCTATCTGCTCTTCGAAGAACACCTCGTAGTCGCGATAGCTGTAGACGGTTCCCAGCAGCCGCAGGTTGGGTTCGCTGATGATGAGGCTGCGGCAGGACTGCAGGATGTCTGCTATAGGACCTTCGTCGCTATAGAGCTGGCGGGCATACTGGCGGGCCTCGTCGTAGCTGAGGAATCCGCTGATGAGCATGCGGCAGAGTCCGTTGGGGTCTTGGTCGGTGACGATGTCGAAGTTGCGCACCAGATAGTTCGAGAAGTTATACTTCGCCATCTCGTAGAGCAACTGGTTCTGGTTGACGCTGTCCGGCTGGTAGGCCAGCAGGAAGACGTAGTTGACATTACGCTCGAAGACAAGGCTGTCGGTGAGGGTGGAGTCGCCATTGAGGTTCATGGTGCGGCGCGACCAGATGTCGTCTATGTCGAACTGTCCCCCGTGCAACTGCCGGCCTTGCTGGATGCCGCGGATGATCATTCCCGCCAGTTCGCTGACCTCGCTTTGCGGATATTGCTCCACCACCTGCTGCATCCGCTCTGCACAGCCTTTGGCATCGCCCTCGTTCAGCAGGCTCAGGCCCTCGATGAAGAGGAACTTCGGACGGTGCTGGCCTTGCGGGAAGCGGTCGGCTGACAGCTGTGTGTTGGCCTTGACGATGACGTGGCGGTCTGCCTTGAAGGCATCGTAGGTGGCAGCATAGATGGAGTCCTCGATATGGATGCCGAAGCGCTGGTTCTCGACGAAGTTGGGGTCGTCGAGCAGTATCGTCCATTCGCTTTCCGGGAAGTCACTCTTGAGCATGGCCAGACAGCGGTCGGCTTCCTGGGTGCGTCCCTGTCTGGAGTAGAGCAGGAACAGGTGGTACCATGCCTCGTCGTTGTGCTCGTAGTCGGGATAGTTGGTGGTCAGGCGTGTCAGCATCTTCTCGCCCAACTGCAGGTTGTCGAGTTTGTCCTTGATGATGATGCCGGCATGGTAGAGACCGTCCTTGATGGCATCGTGGCTGGCTGCCATTTGTTCCTCCGTAAAGGGTATCTGTGCCAGGTAGTATTCACGATTGTGCGGATCCTGGGCGGCAGAGTCTGCCAGCGCTTCGTCGGAGTCGTTGGCTTTTTTCTCTGGATTATCTAGTTTTTCTAGACTCTCTAGATTATCTAGATTGTCTAGTTTCTCTGCATCTTCCTGGCTGTCCGGGGAGTTCAGGCTCACCACGGTCTGGTTGATGCGTTGCCAGTTGTCCTGGTTCTCGCGCTTGCCCCATTGCTGCTGGAAGGTCTGCTTGCCCTGACTGACAGCCTGCGGATTGTAGAAGTACCACAGCCCTGACTGTTGGTTGTTAGCCGTGGGCGGTTTGTTGGCGGTAGTCTGCTGGCGGTTGCCGACAGCCGACTGCTTCTGCAGCGTCTCTTCGGCTTCAGCTTCTTCGAGGGCCCGCTGCTCTTCCTTTTCCTTTTTCTTGAGGTCTTCTATGATCTTGTCGATAATCTTGTTGCGCTGCTCCTCAGGCATCTTGGCCAGCCGCTGCAGGGAGTCCTGCAACTCGATGCTGCTGGTGTGGGGCACCAGTTCGTCGAGCACCTTCGAACGGTCTGATAACTGCTGGTAGTCCTTGCGGTCCTTGTCCAGCAGTCCGATGGCTTCGCCGTAGCAGCGCTGGGCATCGGCGAATTTCTCGCGTTCCCAGTAGAGGTTGCCCAAGGTCAGCAGCAGCACGCCTTTCTCAATACCGCTGCGGGTGGCTTTCTTGTTTCCCTCCTCATAGGCCTCGATGGCACGCAGAGTGTCGCACTCAGACAGCCAGATGTTGCCCATGGCATAGTACACCTGGTCCAGATAGTCCTTGTTGTTGTCCGATGCTGCCATGCGCTTCAGCTTGTTGATCATGCGCTTGGCATTGCCTGCCGCCATCACCTCCGTCTGGGCGATGCGGGCATTGAAATCCAACTCGTAAGGCGGATTCAGGCGTACCACGTGGCGGAAGGCCTTGTAGGCTTCTTCCCGATGTCCGAGCAGGGCCTGCAACTGTCCCATCAGGAACCACTCGCGGGCCTTCTGCTTGCGGCGTGTCTCGTGACGGATGACCTTGCGCAGATACGGAATGGCCTCGGCATAGCGCTGGCTGTGGATGTAGTAGTCGGCATAGGTGTAGTCCCAGTCCTTGACGGCACGCCAGTCCATGGAGTCGCGGCGCTGCTTGGTGATGACGTCCTCGGCATCGTAGATCCACCCCAACTCCGTGTAGCTCTTGGCCAGCCAGGCACGGGCACGCCCCAGGATGGCGGGCTGCGTCTGGTATAGTCGCGCCATATAGGAGAAGGTGGATGCCGCCTCCTCAAAGTCTCCCTGCTGGAACTGCGACTTACCCATCAGCAGCCAGGCACGCCAGAGAAAGGGGTTGTACTCGCGGCGGTTCAGCCATTCTAAGTCCTTGGCAGTCTTGCGGCGGCTCTTCTTCCACTCCGGGCGCACCTTGATGCTATGCAGCTTGATGGCTTTTTCCGACTTCTCGATGGCTCGTGAAAAATTGCCCTTGCCCAAATCGCGGCTCTGCTTGTTGCTGACGGTGTAGAGGGGTATCAGCTCGGTATAGTTGTCCTTGTTGCCGTTCTCCTTCTCCAGACTGCCTTCGATGAAGGCCTGCGAACCATTGAAATAGGTATTATAGCGGGCGGTGAACGACTGCCACCAGCGAGACTTGGCCGTGTTCTTCTTGGTAGAGCACGATGCGAGCAATGCCAACGAGATGAGAAGTAAGAGAACTCGTGACGCTACATGCTGGCTTTGGTCAGAGCGGGTGGTATGCGAATGGCTGGGGCATGATGCTTGCGCTTTTTCTTCTTTCTTTCTTCTTCCTTCTTCCTTCAGCTCCACCAGCTTGCATTCGCTCCTGCTGCTGCACGAGGCGCAGTCGCCCTCCTTGGTGACGATAGGCTCGTCCTTGCCGCCTATGGAAAAGATGGCAGCAACGGCGCCCAAGACAACCAGCGCTATGACAACTATCAGCAGAAATTGCATGAGAACTATGAACTATAAATTATGAACTATGAACTGCGCTTCGCGCAGGTCTTCCCAATAGTGCGGGTACGACTTCGTGACCACTTGCGGATTGTTGATGCGTAATCCCTCCATTCGCAATGCTGCAGGAGCAAAAGCCAGCGCCATGCGGTGGTCCTCGTAGGTGTCGATGCCGGCATCCATATTGGGTTCGCAGCGCTCACCGTTCCAGAGGAGTTCGCTGTTGTTGGCATCGTGGATGACGTAGCCCAGTTTGCGCATCTCCTTCTTGAGTGCCTCAATGCGGTCGGTCTCCTTGATTTTCAGCGTCGAGAGTCCGCGGAAATGGAATGGCACCCCCATCAAGGCACAGCATACCACGAAGGTCTGCGCCAGGTCAGGCGCATTCTTGAAGTCGTACTCCAGACGAGGCACGCAGCGTCCCGAGTGACGCAGGGTCACCGTGGTAGGCACGCCCGGCTGGGTCGTCGCAAAGGTGCTCTTGATGCCCAGCAGACTGAAGATGTAGCGTACTGACGAATCGCCCTGTTTCGAACCGTCCATCAGACCCTCCAACTGTATCTCGTCCTCTTCGTTTTTCGACAGCGCCATCATCTCATACCAGTAAGAGGCAGCACTCCAGTCGTTCTCAATGTGGTAGGGACGCCCTTGGTAGGGTACGGGATTGACGACGATGGTCTCGAAGTCGCTCCACTCGGCGTCAGCGCCAAATTCGCGCATCATCCAGAGCGTCAGGTCGATATAGGGGCGCGAGATGATGTTGCCCGTCAACCGCAGCGTCAGGCCTTTCTTCAGCGTCGGACCTATCATCAGCAGCGCTGAGATATATTGCGAACTGATGTTGCCAGACACCTCCAGCAGTCCACCTTCCAGTGCCCGTCCGCGAATGAGGAGTGGGGGATAGCCTTCTTCCCCAGCATAAGTGATGTCGGCACCCAAGACGCGCAGCGCATCCACCAGCACTTCTATGGGGCGGTGCTTCATGCGCTCCGTACCCGTCAGCAGGTGCTCTTTGCCTTCCTTCACCGACAGTAGGGCGGTCATGAAGCGCATGGCCGTACCTGCGGCCTTGATGTCGATGTCGTGCGGTTTTTCGCGGAGTGCCCTGATGATGACCTCCGTGTCGTCGCAGTCCGACAAATTCTCTGGGATGACCTGCCCACCCGATAGGGCATGGATAATCAGGGCACGGTTGGAGATGCTTTTCGATGCCGGCAGCGTCACACGATGGCGAAGCTGTCCCGGTGCTGTTAATTGATATTGTGTCATTCTAATGTTTCTACCTTAGTATATATATATCTAACTCGCAAAGGTACGAATTATTGGATGATTAGCCAAGGAAATAACATAAATTATATATATTATAACTAAAAAGTGGCCTAAAAATTTGCAAGATTCAAAAAAACGTCGTACCTTTGCACCCGCTTACGAGAAATCGCAACGCACACTCTGCCCTTCGGGCCAGAGAAACAGGATCGGGATTTAGCGCAGTTGGTAGCGCACACGTCTGGGGGGCGCGAGGTCGCTGGTTCGAGTCCAGTAATCCCGACAGAGGCGAAGGAGTTGAGCGAAGGAGTTGAAAACAAAAGGGTTTCAGCTCCTTTCCTTTATGCCCTGAAGTTTACTCAATTTTGGCGTGAGTGACGGAAATTATGGCACTCAATATAACGGGCATTTTGCCCTTCTTTTTCATTCTGTTATCGACGTAACAATCTGAATACCACTTTTGGCCATTTGTTCTTCGGAACTGACATCATAGTACAGGTTCTTATCGTCAAATGCCACATAGGTTTCAGTAGCGAATGTAATCAGTCCGACATTATCCCCGAACTGTACATCATAGAGCACGTCATTGAGAGACTTGGGTATCTTGTAGTATGATTCTTCGCCATTCTTAATGTAGATGTGTTCATTGGTTATCGCTGCCAGAAGCATACTGAAATCGTATTCATAGGCAGCATATTGGTTTACCCTTATCTTTTCGCTGTTGTCGAGGATGGACTTGAAGAAATTCTCGTGAGCACTGCGTATCATGCGGCTAACACCAAACCATTCTTTCCTTTCGCCCTCAGCCACAAACGTCAAGACATTGTTATCTATTACGAACTTCTGATAGGAGAACAGTGCTGTTGGCATTGGGTGGCCAGACAGCATTGCCCTGATAGCCTTGGGGTGAACTATGACTGCCACCGTTTCATCGGACTGCTGATAGAATGATATGAAGAACTTTGTATATCTGAGTTCGCGGTAATCATCCTTTAGTTCATACCGATACATATTATAACCGTTTGTTATTTCCTCAAAATACCAAAACGACGTGAACGAGTCGTTTTCAGTCCAGATACCACCTATTTCAGGCATCACCCGCTTGTTAAGTAGTTCGCGGTTAGTAAAACTCAACCTGTTCTGGGTAGATATGGCACTGTATGCAGATAAAATCTGGTTGGTAACGTAGATAAGATGCAAGCGTGACTTTTTCTTAGGGTTACGCCTTACCTCTTCTTCCATCATTGCTATTGCTGGCAGTTCCTGAAGGGGGAGGTCTTTACAGAGGTCTCTCAGTAAGGCAAAAGTCCGTCGATAGTCAGCATCGATATGGGTCACATCACCATTCTTTGCCGACAATCGAGGAAGGCAGTCTGTCAGCATCAGGAGCAAGATAGCGATATGCTTTTCTTCCAGTCTCTTCCCGATAAATTCAAGTTCATCGGATAACTGGCCGCTCCCAAAGAAATAATCAACGACCTGAGGCAACAGCCCTTCGCTGCGAAGTCTGATGCTGTACCGTTCGATAAAGTTATCAACATCTTCGTAAGAATCCACGATTGTCTGGAGATCCAGGCCCGTCATTTCATGGCAGATATAGCCAAGTTGATGAAATATCGCTTCTTTCATAAAGAGCGAGTTGCCGCCCTTCCTTGCGAGTGAGTTACGGTTGGAAACAGAGAATCCGACGAGCTTTTCCAGCTCGTCGGCGGTATTACAAAACAGACGTGTCCTGTCTATGAGTTTGAGCCATCCCTCAACCTGCATTCTTTTGTGTTCCTTGTCCATGTCCGCAGATTTTTTTGCAAAAATAACATTTTATCCCGAATAATCCAAAAGGTTAAGGAACAAAGTACTTATAGCGTCCGTTTTACATCTGGTTTCGTACAATTCTACGAAATACATCACATAATCACAGTCCATGCCAACAATCGTCCCCTGAATAATGTGTGGTTCGCAAGATTTTTGCCAACTTTGCATCAAAAACAAGCATGATATGTTAAAATACAGTCAGTGAAACGTTAAAATGCAGTCCGTGATATGAGAAAAGTAGTTGCATGTTTGGTACTTTCCCAGGAATTCATTAATTTTGCTAATGCAAATTTTGGTGACGGGGGATTATGCACCCTACGATCCATGTTGCACGACAGGCTGACAAGCTTTGACCTGGCTAAATCTGGAAAATTTACATCGGGTGTCAAAACGAGTTTAGTCAAGCAGGTCTTGTACCTTCTACGGAGGGCACGGACTGCTTACTATATTTGTGACACCGGGTATTCCAGAACCTTGCTAGGCAGATGTAGAGAAGTTGGACGAGT
>CACXAG010000034.1 GCA_902765585.1 uncultured Prevotellaceae bacterium | reverse complement strand
CATCAATATAATGCTTGTCTTCTTTTTTGTATTTGATTTGTAAATCGCTGAATTTCTCAAATACATCCAACAAGTTTTTCTCTTGAATAAGTTTATTATACTCTTCCATAATTCTTAATATTTCTTCTTATCTTTTATCTCTATTGATGATAATAATGCAGCGTGGATAAGTTGAAAATTATAGTATCTCTCTTGCAATCCATGCACATGCCTCTGCATCAGCAAGCGCGTTGTGATGATTCTCTAACTTATAGCCACAGGCTTCTGCCACAGTCTGAAGTTGGTGGTTTTCTAAATTAGGGAGTACGCGCCGCGAAACGCACAGTGTATCGTAGAACTCATAATCTGGATAGTCCATCTGATATACGCGAAAAACAGCCTTCAAACAACCTTCGTCAAAAGGCTTGTTATGAGCAACGAGTGGCAAGTTCTCTATCAGAGGCTCTATCTGAGCCCATACTTTTGGAAAAACTGGTGCATCGTCAGTATCTTCATGGCAGAGACCATGAACCTGTGAACACCAATAGTTATAGTAGTTCGGTTCTGGTTGAATGAGCGAGTAGAAAGTATCTACAATCTCTCCATTGCGGACTATGACTATTCCAACGGAACAAACCGAAGAACGCTCGTTGTTGGCTGTCTCAAAATCTATTGCTGCAAAATTCTCCATTATCTATCTTCACTATATTTATTCCACATTCGCCGTTCCAAAGGATTTCCTGTATGAAGTCAAATGTAGGACGGAGATGGTATTTGAAGATGCTGTATTCCTCGTTCTTTGCAATCTCTTCCTGCGACTCATGGAGCATGAGGTCACGGATGTAGTTGGCCTGACCTGCCGATACTTTCAGTTTCACGGTCTGAGGCTCAAGGCGCTGATCGGCTATGATGCCGAAACAGCCATCAAAATAATCCTCTGCCGTCCAGTCCTTAGGCATTTCAAAAGTCTTGTCTGTCATGTGGAGAGCGTTGATGCGATCAAGGGCATAGATGCGAGGGCCTTTTTCATAATAATAAGAATAGGTGCTACGGGCTACCAGATACCAACGCTGACGAAACAGCTTCACGCAATACGGCTGCACATCGAAGTTGTTCTCCTCGTCCTTCCAATAACTGTGATAGGTCATGTTTAACACACGGTTTTCCTTCATCGCCTCGATGATGGGTTGCAGGTAGTCCTGCCCAGACGGCACGTATTCCAGAATGATACGGTCTTTGATGCTCTGACTGTTGGCCAGGGCATTGCTCACGCAGAACGTATTGTAGAGCCAGGAGCGGAGCCCGTTCTTGCTGATGTCCTCCTCGTTTTCGATGTAGTAGCGGTACTCGCCACGCCCTTCATTGGCGATGTTGATGCCGAACATATCCCAGATGACATAACGCCAATTGTCGAAGGTGCGCTTGGGAATATCCACACCTCTACTGATGTCATCACGAAGCCACAGCTCGTTCAGTTCCTTGAACGAGATCTTACGTCTGCGATAGATGGTCTCTATCACCCAGACGTATTTCGTTATCAAACTTTGTCCTCTATCGTTGTCCATATTTCTTTGTATTTTCTGCAAAAGTACAACCAGGATGCGCCAAACTGTGGCAGAGGTTTGAGAAAAATATGCCAGGACGCAAGAGGGATTGTGTGTCATTGATAAAGATTGGAGTCATATCAATATTTTTGGTGCAAATATAATGAAATTTTTGTTATTAACGAGTTTTGACAAGCAAAAATGTGCTTTTATATTTTTAAGGAGGGTGGACATCATAACTCTTTTTCTTAATTTATGTTCAAGAATCATCATATCCTCGATATTTTTGATTATATTTGCAAACATAATAAGCATCATTATGAACAATGAAAAAATGATAAATATTTGCTTGCAGGGTGTAACATTTCTCTTTTTCTCATACAATAATAGTAGAGAAGCATAAGAAACGAGGAGTGTTTCAGATGCAAGTAGAATAAAAAATAAAGGAAAGATGGCAAAAGATTTAACGACATCAGAAATTAGTAGGCAGAACATACTGAACAATCCAGTGGCTTTGCCTCGAATACGTGAGGCTCTGGATATAAAGCCTTTGGAGTATAATGGCGTATTGTATGTAACCAAGCAGATGGCTGCGGATTTCTATGAGGTGGATTTGCGCACAATAGAGAATTGTTTATCTGCAAACGAGAACGAACTTCATAAGAACGGGTACAGAGTTTTAACAGGTAAAGAATTGAAAGAGTTTAAGTTACGTTTTGATACCGAAATCGATTTCGGTATCAAAACTGTTAGACTTGGAGTCTTTGACTTCCGCTCATTCCTCAACATCGGCATGCTGCTCACGACAAGCGAGAAGGCCAAACAAGTGCGTGGAATGATGCTAGACATTGTTATCGCTGTAATCAATGAGAAAACAGGTGGTGGCACGAAATATATCAATCGCCGCGACAGGAACTATGTGATATCTGCTGTTCAGGAAGAGAACTACCACAAAAAGCTAACCGATGCCATTAGGGATTATGTGGATGGACACAGAATATACAAGTATTCCACTATCATGGATATGATTTACAAAGCAGTGTTCTGTGAGAAAGCAAAGGAATACAAGAAACTGCTTGAACTGAGTGAGAAGGATAATCTGCGGCGTACACTCTATGCTGAGGTACTGGTTTCTGTTTCGGCGTATTCGAATCACTTGCAGAACTCATTAATGCCCGCGAAACCGCACTCTCCAAAGCATTTTCTAAGAATACGAAATTATTTTACATACGATTTCGAGCGCGTGACAGCGTGACAGGCGTGACAGCAAAAAATAGGTGGTAAGGCGATGAACCCTACCACCTAAGTATCAAGTACACAGAAGGGACGGTTCTTCGACTAAAGATCGAAGTGTGGCGTTGCAATCCTTTTGTGTACTTTTGGATTTACAATCCGCGGGCCTTCAGGAGGCTGGAGGCGTCGGGCTGCTGCATGCCGGTGAAGTCGGTGAACATCTGCATGAGGTCGCCGGTATTGCCGCGGCTGAGAATCTTTTCGCGGAAGGCCTGACCGGTCTCGGGCTTCAGGGCGCCTAACTTGGCAAAGACATCGGCGATGTTGACAGCCAAGACCTCCGTCCACAGATAGCTGTAGTAGCCAGCAGCATAGCCCCCACCCCACACGTGGTTGAAGTAGCTGGTCATGTAGCGAGGCGGAATCTGGGCATCCAGAATGCCGTACTGGCGCAGGGCCTCAGTCTCGAAGTCCTTACACTTGTCGGGCGCAGGCACGTCCTTGGCTGCCAGCATGTGCCAGGCCATATCCAGGCTGGAGGCTGCGAGGTTCTCGCCCAGGGCGTAGGCCGACTGGAAGTTGATGCTCTTCAGCATGCGCTCCTTCAGTTCGGCAGGCATGGGCTCGTTGGTCTCGTAGTGGCGCGCATAGTGGTCGAAGACCTCAGGAATAGAGGCAAACGACTCGTTGAACTGCGACGGCATCTCGACGAAGTCACGATAGACGTTGGTGCCAGACAAACTCTTGTATTCGCAGTTGGAGAGCATGCCGTGCAGGGCGTGACCGAACTCGTGGAACATCGTGGTCACCTCGTCCCACGTCAGCAGCGAAGGCTGTCCGTCGGGGGCTTTGGCATTATTGCAGACGTTGAAGATGATGGGCTTCTGCTGCCAGTGGCGACTCTGCTCCTGGAAACCATCCATCCACGCACCGCCACGCTTCGACGGGCGGCGGTAGTAGTCGCCATAGAAGAGTGCCAGCGACGAGCCGTCCTTGTCGATGACCTCGAAGACGCGCATGTCGGGATGGTACGTCGGGATGTCCTTACGCTCCTTGAACGTCAGTCCGTAGACGCGGTTGGCGGCATAGAACACGCCATTCATCAGCACGCTGTCGACGTTGAAGTAAGGCTTCACCTCGTCGTCAGAGATGTCGAGCATGGCCTTCTTCATCTTCGCGGAATAGTAGAAGCGGTCGTAGGGCTCCAACTGAGAGGTGAGAGGTAAGGGGTTAGAGGTGAGAGAAGCGTCGTGGGCAAACGCCTCGATGGCTTTTGTCTCAGCATCGGCCTTCGACTTATAGGCAGCAACCAGATTCTTCAGGAAGTTGTTGACGTTGTCAGGGGTCTTCGCCATCGTGTCGTCCAGCGAGTAGGCGGCATAGCAGGGATAGCCCATCAGCTCGGCCTTCTCAGCACGCAACTTGGCCATTTCGCTGACGATGGCAAAGGTATTGTACTTGGGATTGGTGCCGTCCGTACGATGGATAGAGGCCTCGTAGACACGCTTGCGCAACTCGCGGTTGTCGAGACTGGCCAAGGGTGCCTGCTGGGTGGTGTTCATGATAACAATGGCGTATGGAGCCTTGCCGCCACGACTCTCGGCATCTTTCTGGCACTGGGCAATGTCAGCGTCGCTGAGTCCTGCCAGGTCTTCCTTCTTGTCGACCCACACGATAGCATCGTTGGTGGCAGCCTGCAGAAGGTCGCCCCACTGCTGCTGCAGGTCGCTGATGCGCAGGTTGATTTCCTTCATGCGAGCCATCTTCTCGTCAGACAGGAGGGCACCCTTTCGCACAAAGTCCTTATAGACTTCCTCCAGCAGTTTCTGGTCCTCGCCCGTCAGCGTGTCGTGCTGTTTGTCGTACACCTGCTTGATGCGCTCAAACAGCGGCTTATTGAACGAAATCTCGTTCTGCAAGTCCGTCAGCAGGGGCTTGACGGTTTTCTCTATCTCGCTGAGTTCTGGCGACTTGTCGGCCTCAATCAGTGCAAAGAACACGCTACTCACCCGCGCCAGCGACTTGCCGCAGTCCTCGAAAGGCAGGATGGTATTCTCGAACGTGGCCGAGTCCTGGCAGTCGACGATGGCCTGGATATTTTCACGCGTCTGCTGCATAGCCGCCTCGAAGGCAGGCATATAGTCCGTCACCTGAATCTTGCTGAAGTCAGGCGCACCAAAGGGCAGAGAACTCTCTGCCAGCAGAGGATTCTCGTGAGAACTCTGCTGGCAGGAGGTATTAGTTAGCATCATCACGGAGGTCATTCCGATAGCTAATAAAGTCTTTGTGTTCATCAATTGTCAATTATCAATTGTCAATTAGCGCAAGCGCTTACTGATGCTGGTCGCGAAGCAGGTCGTTGACGGTCTTCACGGGATTGAACGTAGAGAGGGGAACTTCGACGAAGATGGTCGACCAGTCGCTCATGGCACCATTCCAGAGGCCAGGCAGTTCGAGAGCCTGCAGCTCCTTGCCGCTCTTCGACTTCTGCGAGATGAAGCCTGTCGAGGGGTCTACATACTTCGGCAGGTCGAAGGCGTTGCCCTTGTAGTCCTTCACGGCGCAGACGAGGTCGACGGGATTGAAGTGGGTGCCCTTGGTGAACATCTCCATGTACTCCTTGTTCGACTTGTCAATCTGCGAGCTCTCCAGAATCTGCAGGCTCACCGTACCATCCTGGTTGTAGGTCAGGAACGGACCACCGCCAGGCTCGCCGACATTCTTCACGACGCCACAGACGCGCATCGGGCGGTTCAGCTTGTTGTGCAGGTAGATGACCAGTTCGGCATCCTCCAGCTCCTTGATGTCAGCCTTGCGGCAGCACAAATCCTGCTGTACGAAATGTACCATATCCAGAATCTGCTCGTGGGTGTACTTGCCGGAATCCAGCAGGCGCAGGTATTCGAAGGCTTTCTGCTGCAGGGTGACCAGCACGCCGGCAATGACCTGCTTCCACTCGACGGTGTCGTCCTTCAGACGGTCGGGCACGACGTTGTCGATGTTCTTGACGAAGATGACGTCAGCCTCAATCTCGTTCAGGTTCTCGATGAGGGCGCCGTGACCACCGGGACGGAACAGCAGCGAGCCGTCGCTGTTGCGGAACGGCGTGCCGTCGGGATTGGCGGCGATGGTGTCCGTCGAGGGCTTCTGCTCGGAGAAGCTGATGTCGTACTTGATGCCGTACTTCTGGGCATAGAGGTCGGCCTTCTGGGCTACCTTGGCCTTGAAGAGCTCCATGTGCTCGTGCGAAACGGTGAAATGGACGTGGGCCTCGCCATTGCTGGCAGCATACAGGGCACCCTCTACCAGATGCTCCTCCATCGGCGTGCGCGGTCCCTCGGGATAGCTGTGGAAGAGCAGCAGGCCCTTCGGCAACTGTCCGTAGTTCAGACCCTCGGCCTTCAGCATGTTGGCAGCTACGGCCTTGTAGTTGCCGGCAGCTATCAGTTCCTTAATTCCCTTGCCCTCGTTCTTCTGGCAGGCTGCATCCAGCTCGCCATAGAAGGCAAACTTCTCGATGTTGTCGAAGTACTTCTTCTCGAAGTCAGTCGTGGGCACGTCATAGTCGGCATCCACGAAGGCAAACATGTCCTTGAACATGCGGCTGGCTGCACCCGAGGCGGGTACGAACTTCACCACCTTCTTGCCAGCAGCCTTATACTGCTGCCAAGCCTCGACAAACTGCTTGCGCTCTGCGTCTGCAGGGGCTACGATGCCCTTGCCGACGGCGGCGGCGGCCTCTAACTTCAGGAACGGAAAACCGGTCTTAAACTCTCCTAACTGTCTCTCAATCTGCTGCTCAGAGATACCCTTCTGAGCCAGCTGTTTCAGGTCTTGTTGTGATAACATATTGAATTAGTTTTTAATTAGTATGGATTCGAATTTTGCAAAGTTACGAAATAGGATGCAAACTGCCAAATTTTCGTGCCGTTTTTTCTACATCAGCGTGTCAGAACGTGTATGTAAGGCCAATAGAGCTCCATTCCTGGAACTGGAAATAGCCCAAGTCGTCGTCACGCTCATTGGCATCGTCGAAGCGCGGATAGAGGAACAGATTGGCTGAAATATACTTTGTCACCTTCAGCTCCAACTGGTTTTCCCACTCCAGCAGCGCACGGTCGTAGGACGTGAAGGCATAGAAGCGCGTCTTCCAGAGTATCTGTTCTGCCAGTTTCCATTTCAGGTCGGCAGTGAAGCTCGAACCGAAATTCTCGCGGGTGTGGTGGTCGCCCTTGATGCCGTTACGCGAAGCCAGATCCTCACGGTCCACATAGATGAAGTTGAACGACAGCGGCAGGAAGTTCAGGCTACCCGTCAGCTTCTTGTTCTTCGTCTCTACCTTATACTCCATACCGAGACCGACATTCAGGTTGAAAGGCGACATGAAGTCGGAGTAGACTTTCGGGTCGTTGGCCTTGTAGCCGCGGGCAAATTGCGTATATGCCAGGAGCTGCAGCGTATAGTACCACCGCTTATGAGCCTGCAGGCCAAACTTGCTGGTCAGACGCAGCAGGTCGTTGTTGGTCTTGAACTTATGGACGGTGTCCGACGGCGACGTCTGGATACCGAGCTTCGTCTCCAGCTTGTTGTCGAAGGTGACGCGGTCCTTATCGTTGTAGTTCAGCTCAATGGTGGCAATACCCACAGCCGAATAGTTGGACTCGCCGCCCTTGTGCCAGTTATCGGACACGTAGTTCTGCAGGAACTGCAGGTTGCCGTCGAACTTGAATTTCCAGAAGTTGGGTTTCTTCACCACCAGTTCCAGCGGTGCCACCTCGTCGGGCAACTCAGGCAGCGGTGCTACCTTTTCCGCCAACTCCACCTGCTGCGTCATTTCCTGGTTGACGTCGTCACGCAGCGAGCCCACCTTGCGAAGGGCGCTCTCGGTATTCTGCACCAGGTCGGGACGCCGCATGTAGAGGCTCATCATGGCGGCATCGACGGCATAGGTCACGTCGTCGCCAGTACTGGGCGTCAGCGACAACAGCTGGTTGGCGCCAGAATGGTAGAACGTCGTGGGGGCAAAGAGGCGGAAATAGCGTCCGTCCGAACTCTCCGTCCTCAGCAATTCGTTCACACGTTGGATACTGTCCAGCTGCTGGCGGAGCGCCGCCAACGAGTCGGTGTAGTTTTTCACGATTTGTTGGGCGGCATTGCTGACGCCCTTTCCAGACCGCTGCTGTGCCTGAACAGCAGTGGCTGTCAGCATGGCAAGCATGCATAATAAAAGGTACTTGTACTTCATATTCGACTGCAAAGATACGAAAAAATCATAATTCATCATTCATTATTCATATTTATTTTGTACCTTTGCACCTTGATTTTACATAAACACGAAACAAAACAGAAAAGATATGAATAAAGACACCCTTATCGGCTTCCTTCTGATAGCCGTCGTACTGATTGGTTTCAGCTGGTGGAACCAGCCCTCCGAAGAGCAGATAGAAGCCGCCCGCAAGCAGGACAGCATCGCTGCCGTCCAGCAGGAACTGGCCGCCAAGGCCCAGAAAGAGGCCGCTGCCCTTGCAGCTAAAGCACAGACTGGCGATTCTGTCGCCAGTACCGCCATTGACACCACGGCGCTGTTCCGCCAGGCCCTGACAGGCACCTCACAGAAAGTAATGCTGAAGAACGGCAAACTGGAGCTGACCCTCGACACCAAAGGCGGCGTCATCCGCAAAGCTGTCATCAAGGACTTCAAGAGCATCGACGGTGCCAGCGACGTCACGCTGTTCGACGAGAAAGACCAGAACCTGACCTTCATGCTCGCTGGCAAGCAGGACAACATCATCACACGCGACCTCTACTTCACCCCGTCGGAAGTCAGCGACACGACAGTCACCATGACGGCTGTGGCCCAGAACGGCGGCAGTCTCGTCATGCGCTACCGCTTAGGACAGGACTACCTGCTCAGCATGTCGCTGCAGGCACAGGGACTGGCCAACACCTTCGCACCGTCCTACAAGGAGGTGGAGATGGCATGGACCGACCACTGCCGCCAGCAGGAGAAGGGCTACTCGTTTGAGAACCGCTATACCTCTATATATTATAAGGAGAGCCAGGGCGGCACCGATAAGCTGTCGGAGTCTGGCGACCAAGAGGAGGCTACGGAGGAGCAGACCGACTGGATAGCCTTCCGCAACCAGTTCTTCAGCATTGCCCTCATCTCGAAGGACAACTTCAACAAGGGTGCCCAGCTGGCTACCAAGATGGACGAGAAGGGCTCCGGATACCTGAAGTATTTCGATGCCCGCATGACTACGGCCTTTGACCCCACAGGTGCCAAGCCCTCTGAGTTTGAGATGTATATCGGTCCCAACAACTTCCGCCTCATCAAGGATGTCGAACAGCAGAGCACCTTCGGCAAGGACCTCGACCTCGAACAGCTCGTCGACCTCGGCTGGTGGCTGCTGCGCTGGATTAACCGCTGGTTCACGCTCTACGTCTTCGACTGGCTCACAGGCTTTGGTCTCAACATGGGTATTGTGCTCATCCTCATCACCATCCTGCTGAAGGTCATCACCTTCCCCATGGTGAAGAAGAGCTACATGTCGTCGGCCAAGATGCGCGTGCTGAAACCTAAGTTCGAGGAGGCCACCAAGCAGTACGACAAGCCCGAGGACCAGATGAAGAAGCAGCAGGAGATGATGTCGCTCTACTCGAAGTATGGCGTCAGCCCGCTGTCTGGCTGTCTGCCCATGCTCATCCAGATGCCTATCTGGTTGGCTATGTTCTTCTTCGTGCCCAACGCCATCGAGCTGCGCGGCGAATCGTTCCTGTGGATGTCCGACCTCTCGACCTACGACCCCATCGTGGAATGGGGCACTAACATCTGGGGCATTGGCGACCACCTGTCGCTGACGTGCATTCTGTTCTGCGGTGCCCAGCTCATCTACACGTGGTTCTCCATGCAGCAGCAGAAGGACCAGATGGTAGGTCAGCAGGCTGAGCAAATGAAGATGATGCAGTGGATGATGTACATCATGCCGCTGATGTTCTTCTTCATCTTCAACGACTACTCCAGCGGCCTGAACTTCTACTACTTCGTCTCGCTGTTCATGTCGGCAGCCATCATGTACACGCTGCGCAAGACCACCGACGACGCGAAGCTCTTAGCCATCCTGGAAGCCAACTACCAGGCCAACAAGAACAATCCCAAGAAGCAGAGCGGCCTCGCTGCCCGCTTGGAGGCTATGCAAAAACAAGCAGATGCTATGCGCGAACAGCAACGCAAACGCTAATCATAAAGTTCAAAGATGAAAGTTCAAAGTTCAAAGATCAAAGATGAAGATTGGTTTTGATAACGACAAGTATCTGAAGATACAGTCACAGCATATCCGCGAACGCATTGCGCAGTTCGACGGCAAGCTCTATTTGGAATTAGGGGGAAAACTCTTTGACGATCACCACGCCAGCCGCGTGCTGCCAGGCTTCATGCCCGACTCGAAGCTGCGCATGCTGGCACAGTTGCGCGACCAGCTGGAGATTGTCATCGTCGTCTCAGCTGAGGACATCGAGAAGAATAAGGTACGTGCCGACTTAGGTATCACCTACGACGAGGACGTGCTGCGCCTGCGTCAGGAGTTCCAAGACCGCGACTTCATGGTGGGCAGCGTCGTCATCACCCACTACAACGGCCAGCAGGCTGCCGACCAGTTCCGCCACCGCCTGGAGCGCTTAGGCATCCGCTCGTATGTCCACTACCTCATCGACGGCTATCCCCACAACGTGGAGCTGATAGCCTCTGACGAGGGCTTCGGCAAGAACGACTACGTAGAGACCAGCCGCGAGCTGGTCATCGTCACCGCCCCTGGTCCCGGCAGCGGCAAGATGGCGGTCTGCCTGTCGCAGCTTTATAACGAAAACAAGCGCGGCGTGCGTGCCGGCTATGCCAAGTTCGAGACGTTCCCCGTATGGAACCTGCCCTTGAAGCACCCTGTGAACATCGCCTACGAGGCTGCCACCGCAGACCTGAACGATGTCAACATGATTGACCCGTTCCACTTGGAGGCCTACGACAAGATTGCCATCAACTACAACCGCGACATCGAGATATTCCCCGTGCTGAACGCCCTGTTCGAAGGCATCTACGGCGAGAATCCCTACAAGTCGCCTACGGACATGGGTGTCAACATGGTGGGCTTCTGCATCTCCGACGACGAGGTGTGCTGCAACGCAAGCCGTGACGAGATTATCCGCCGCTACTACGACGCCACCAACAAGATGGCCGACGGCATAGACAACGAGCGCGAAATCAACAAGATACTGATGCTCTTCAACCAGGCTAAGATTTCCACAGCCTACCGCCGTGTCACCGTGGCCGCCCAGGCCAAGCAGGAACTGACGGGCCTCACGTCGTCGGCTATGGAACTGGAGAACGGCACCATCATCACCGCTAAGTCGTCACCCCTGTTAGGCTGTTCGGCTGCGCTGCTGCTTAACGCTACCAAGCATTTGGCCGGCATCGACCACAAGGCCAAGCTGATTCCGCAGAGTCTCATTGAGCCCGTGCAGAAGACAAAGATAGAATACTTAGGCGGCAAGAACCCCCGCCTGCATACCGACGAGGTGCTGGTGGCCCTCAGCGTGCTCTCAAAGGACGACGAGCAGTGCCGTATGGCCTTAGAGCAACTGCCCAACCTGCGCGGCTGCCAGGTCCACTCCACCGTCATGCTCTCGGAGGTTGACCGTAAGATTTTCAAGAAGCTTGGCTGCGGCCTGACCTGCGACCCGGTAAGAAAGAAGTGAAAAGTGAAGAGTGAAAAGTGAAGAATTTGCTACCGCATAAACTATGAATAAATTACTGACCATTGTGGCTGTGGCACTGATGATGCTGCCCGCCACCATTCAAGCACAAGACAACGAAGTGATAGGAAAACAAAACATCAAGCTGAATAGTCGGCTGATGACACCCGAGGCCCTGTGGGCCATGGGTCGTATCGGTACTGCCGAGGCGTCGCCCGACGGCAAGCAGATAGTCTACCAGGTAGGCTACTACAGCGTCAAGCAGAACAAGAGCCGCCAGGTCATCTATGTGATGAATGCCGACGGCACTAACAGCCGCCAGCTCTCATCTCTTACCTCTAAAGGCTCACCTCTAAAGAGCGAGACCGACCCCACGTGGCTTGACGCCCAGACCATCGCCTTCGTCTGCGGTGGTGAGCTATGGGCGATGAATGCCGACGGCACCAACCGCCGCCAGCTCAGCAAGACCGACGGCCAGGTGGAGGGCTTTAAGTTCTCGCCCGACCGCTCGAAGGTCATCATCCTGAAGAGCATCCCCTTCCACGAGGTCATCATGAAGAACCCCAGTGACCTGCCTAAGGCTACTGGCCGCCTCGTCACCGACCTCATGTACCGCCACTGGGACCACTATGTGGAGTCCATCCAGCACCCCTTCGTCTTCTCCGTAGGTGATGGCTTTGCCGTCGCCCCCGACGGCATTGACATCCTCGACGGCGAACCCTACGAGTGCCCCATGGAGCCCTTCGGCGGCATCGAGCAGCTGGCCTGGAGTCCCGACTCTAAGACCATCGCCTACACCTGCCGCAAGAAGACGGGCCTGGAATACTCCATTTCTACCGACTCCGACATCTATCTATATAATATAGGTACGCGCGAGACGACGAACCTCTGCAAGCCCGCCGACTACGTGGCGCCTAAGGTGGATCCCACCATCACGCTGGCAACGCAGGCCGTCAACGCCAAGGAAAACCTGAAGAACAACGTGGGCTACGACCAGAACCCGCAGTTCTCGCCCGACGGCAAGTATATCGCATGGCTGTCGATGGAGCGCGACGGTTATGAGGCCGACCTCAACCGCCTGTGCATCTACACGATGGCAACGGGCGAGAAGCGCTACATCGACTGGAAGAGCGACGTCGACGCCTTCTGCTGGAGCGACGGCAAGGACGCCCTGCTCTACTTCATCAGCGTGTGGGAGGCTACGGAGAACCTCTACAGCGTCAGCGCCAAGTACGAGGTGAAGCAGCTCTTCACGCCCGTCCTGCCGCAGTCTGCTGCTGGCAGTCAGGCCTACAATGCCTGGGCTGACTTCGGCTCTGTGCAGCTCATGAACAACGGCAAGCAACTGCTGATGGAGCGCCACTCCTTCACGGCACCTGCCGACCTCTACGTCGTCACGCCCAACAGCAAGAAGCCCGAGAATACCGCCATCCAGCAGCTGACCTGCGAGAACAAGCACATCCAGGACCAGTTGGACAAGCCGCAAGTCATCAAGCGCTGGGTGAAGACCACCGACGGCAAGGAGATGCTGACATGGTTCATCCTGCCGCCCAACTTCGATGAGAGCAAGAAGTACCCCACCCTGCTGTTCTGCGAGGGTGGTCCGCAGTCGCCCGTCAGCCAGTTCTGGAGCTACCGCTGGAACTTCATGATTATGGCTTCGCAGGGCTATGTCGTCGTGGCTCCCAACCGCCGCGGCCTGCCTGGCTTCGGACAGGAGTGGAAGGAACAGGTCAGCGGTGACTGGACAGGCCAGTGCATGGACGACTACCTGTCGGCCATCGACTTTGCCGCCAGCTCGCTGCCGTTTGTCGACAAGGACCGCTTGGGTGCCGTGGGTGCCTCGTTCGGCGGTTTCTCCGTCTACTACCTCGCCGGTATCCACGAGAAGCGCTTCAAGGCGTTCATCGCCCACGACGGTGCCTTCAACCTTGCCGCCATGTACTTGGAGACCGAGGAGAACTGGTTCAGCAACTGGGAGTACGACGAGGCCTACTGGCATCGTCCGCAGATGCCGCGTGCCAAGAAGACCTACCACGACTCACCGCACAAGATGGTGGAGAAGTGGGACACCCCCATCCTCTGCATCCACGGCGAGAAGGACTACCGCATCAACTACACGCAGGGCATGCAGGCCTTCAACGCCGCCCGCATGAAGGGCATCCCCGCCGAGTTCCTGGTATTCCCCGACGAAAACCACTGGGTGCTGAAGCCCCAGAACGGCGTCCTCTGGCAGCGCACATTCTTTGACTGGCTCGACCGCTGGCTGAAGTAGATGAAAGATGAAAAATGAAAGATTAAAATGAGAGAATGATTACATTTAATCATCTTAATATTTCATCTTTAATATTTAATATTTAATTTATATTTTCAATGACTCAAGCAATTCAAAAGACCCTTCGCGACAGCGCCGGCATGCGCTGGACCGCCTTGCTGCTGCTGGCGCTGGCCATGTTCTGCAGCTACATCTTCATGGACATCCTCTCGCCCATCAAGGACCTAATGCAGGAGACCCGCGGCTGGGACTCCACGGCCTTCGGCACCATGCAGGGCTCGGAAGTATTCCTCAATGTCTTCGTCTTCTTCCTCATCTTCGCTGGTATCATCCTCGACAAGATGGGCGTGCGCTTCACTGCCGTGCTCTCGGCAGCCGTCATGCTGGTGGGTGCCGTCATCAAGTGGTATGCCGTCAGCGATGCCTTCATGGGCAGCGGACTGGAGACGTGGTTTACCAACAACCTCAACTATATCCCCGTGTTCGACGAGCTGGGTGTCAGCCCGTTCTATGCCGGCATGCCTGCCTCGGCTAAGTTTGCCGCCTGCGGCTTCATGATATTCGGTTGCGGCTGCGAGATGGCGGGTATCACCGTCAGCCGCGGTATCGTCAAGTGGTTCAAGGGCCGCGAGATGGCACTGGCCATGGGTTCTGAGATGGCCCTGGCCCGTCTGGGTGTCACGACGTGTATGATCTTCTCGCCGTTCTTTGCCCACTTCGGCGGCTCCGTCAGCGTCAGCCGCTCAGTAGCCTTCGGCGTGGTGCTGATGTGCATCGCCCTCATCATGACCATCGTCTATTTCTTCATGGACCAGAAGCTCGACGCGCAGACTGGCGAGGCTGAGGAGAAGGACGATCCCTTCAAGGTCAGCGATATTGGCAAGATACTCACCGACAGCGGTTTCTGGCTCGTAGCCCTGCTGTGCGTGCTCTACTATTCGGCTATCTTCCCCTTCCAGAAGTATGCTGTCAACATGCTGCAGTGCAACCTGACGCTCAACGAGCCCGCCGCTGACTCCTTCTGGGCCAGTCCGTTGGTGACGTTCATCCAGTACGGCATCACCATCGTCGTGGCCGCCACTGGTTTCGCCAGCAATTTCCAGAAGCAGCGCGCCAGCAAGTTCACCCTGCTCGGCATCAGCATCATTGCCCTCATCGTCTATTGCTACATGGGTTATATGCGCCAGTCGGCCGGCAGCATCTTTGCCGTGTTCCCCCTGCTGGCCGTGCTCATCACGCCTATCCTCGGCTCCTACGTCGACCATAAGGGCAAGGCCGCCTCGATGCTCGTCCTGGGCTCGCTGCTGCTCATTGCCTGCCACCTGACGTTTGCCTTCGTGCTGCCGCTGTTCAAGGGTTCTACCGTCGGCGGCGTCATCATCGCCTACGCCACCATCCTTGTCTTAGGCTCCAGCTTCTCGCTGGTACCGGCCTCGCTGTGGCCCAGCGTACCCAAGCTGGTCGACGCCAAGGTCATCGGTTCAGCCTACGCCCTCATCTTCTGGATTCAGAACATCGGCCTGTGGCTGTTCCCCCTGCTCATCGGCAAGGTGCTCGACGCCACCAATCCCGGCGTCACTGACCCCACGCAGTTCGACTACACCGCTCCGCTGGTCATGCTGGCCTGCCTCGGCGTTGCCGCCCTGCTGCTCGGTCTTGTGCTGAAGGTGGTAGACCGCAAGAAGGGCCTGGGTCTTGAAGAACCCAACATCAAGTAAGTTGAATTCCATAAAATCGCAACATTCGTGGTTGAGAAATATCCATTAGGTCATGCCTGCGCCGACGTCTTCAGTTTCGAGAGTACTGGAGACGTCCGCGAATACCATGTCATCATCCATGCCGAGGCTGACGGCCGCAGCTTCCAGCAACAGCTCGACGCCGTGCTCGACGGCTACCGCGAGCTGCAGCAGGGAGTGCTGAACGGCGCCGTAGCCGTGTTCAAGCGCTACTTCCTGAGCGACATCGCCAACCAGGGCGCCGACGTACTGCTGGCCGACACCAGCGACTGTGCCAAGAGCATCATCGGACAGTCGCCCCTCGACGGCTCGAAGGTGGCTCTCTGGGCCTACCTGATGACCGGCGTCACCACGCGCCAGCTGCCCAGCGGCCTCTTTGAGGTCTGCCACGGCACGCTGCGCCACCTGTGGAACGCCAGCGCCCACAACACCGCCAAAAACTCGGAATACCAGACGCGCCTGCTCTTCAACGAGTACATCATGCAGCTGGCCCAGGAGCGCTGCACGCTTGCCGACAACTGCATGCGCACATGGCTCTTCGTCAACGATGTCGACGTCAACTACCCCGGCGTCGTCGCCGCCCGCAATAAGGTGTTCTTCACCCAGGGCCTGACCGAGGACACGCACTATATCGCCTCCACAGGTATCGGCGGCAAGGGCATCGAGACGCAGGTGATGACGCAAATGGACACCTACGCCATCGACGGCATCCAGCGCCAGCAGGTGCGCTACCTCTATGCCCCCACCCACCTCAACCGCACCAGCGACTACGGCGTCAGCTTCGAGCGCGGCACGGCCATTGACTACCGCGACCGCCGTCACGTTCTCGTCTCTGGCACCGCCAGCATTAACAACAAGGGACAGATTGAGCACCCCAAGGACGTCGTCAGTCAGACCCGCCGCATGTGGAGCAACGTCGAGGCCCTGCTCAGCGAGGCCGGCTGCACCTACGACGACGTCGCCCACATGATAGTCTACCTGCGCGACATCGCCGACTACTCCACCGTCAAGCAACTCTACGACGAGCGTTTCCCCGACAAGCCCCGTGTCTTCGTCCTCGCCCCCGTCTGCCGCAGCGGCTGGCTCATCGAAATGGAGTGCATGGCCGTCAAGGCCCAGAACGCCCCCGACTTGCCCGCCTTCTAACATCCCGGACTCGCGGGTGGACAGGCCGCAGGAGTTCTTGTTAAAGATAATTGGGGAGCCTTCGGGCTCCCTTTCTTTATGGATGAAATACCGTTACTTTGCCAACGGAAGCCAGTAGTGCCAGAAATCTAAACTAACTGGTTTACGAAAGAAAACTAACTGGTTTACGAAAGAAAACTAACTGGTTTACGAAAGAAAACTAACTGGTTTACGAAAGTGGGGGTATACTTTTACAGAACTGGAAGTATACTTTTACGAAAGTGGGGGTATTCACGCAGGATTTCAAACTAACGGCGCGAGCATATTAAATCTGTAAGTGTACACAAAGAGAACTTCGTAATTATAACGGGCTAAAGGGAGAATAATTGAAAGAAAATGCGTACCTTTGCGGGCATGAAGCGCGAAGTCTACGAGAGTCAGAAGGCATTTGCCGGCGAAAAAAAGCCTTCCATGCAGCGACGTTGTGTGGGGCATGACTACACAGAACGTAGCATGTATATGGTGACGATGGTCGTTGAAGGCCGCCGTCCGCTATTAGGCTCTGTCGTGGGCCGTAGCGATGCCCTTATAGATAGTAACGATGCGCCAAGGGTAGAACTGACAGAGTTGGGACAGCGAGTGAAAGCCTGCTGGTATGAGATTACTATTCGTCATCCAAAGATAAAAGTGGTGGCTCTACAAATCATGCCCGACCATTTTCATGGTATTCTTTTTGTCACAGAGCGCTTGGAGATTCCTCTGGGCAAGGTTCTCCTTGGCTTTAAGCAAGGGTGCAACAAGGCTTATCGCGAAGTTCGGTCTGTTGCTGTAATACAGCAACAAACGGGACAGGGAACGCAACAAACAGGACAGCTACTGACGGGACAGCAACCGAATCGGGACCACCGTGGCGAGGACCGCAGCCACGGCCTGCTCTTTGCCCGCGGCTTCAACGACAAGCTGCTACTGCGCGAGGGGCAGCTCCAGCGATGGCTCGACGACCTGCGCGACAACCCGCGGCGACTATTGATGAAGCGCGAGCATCCCGACCTGTTCCGTGTGCAGCACGGCCTCGTAGTAGCCGGCCAGGAGTTTTCGGCCATCGGCAACCGTTTCCTACTGGATTGCCCCGTGCGTCTGCAAGTGCAGTGCTCGCGCAGCCTTACTGACGAACAAATAGCCGAGAAACAGGCTTGGTGGATTGCTCAGGCTCGCAACGGTGCCGTGCTGGTGTCGCCCTGCATTTCTAAAGGCGAGAAAGCCGTGATGCGCGCCGCTTTCGAAGAGGGCCTTCCGCTCATCATCCTCATGGAGAATGGCTTTACGAAATTGGCCAAGCCTGGCGGTCGCCGTATGGATGCCTGCGCCCGTGGTCAACTGCTGCTACTGACGCCTTGGGATCACCACAACGAGCACCTCGTTATTCGTCGCAACCAATGCATAGCACTGAACGACATGGCGCGGATTATTTGTGAAAACATGCCGACGGGGGATAGGTCTCTGACCTAAAGTGTGTGGCGTTGTAATCCTTATGAGAGAATAACTAGGCTTCGGCGGGGAAAGGATAAGGCTTCGTTGGTGCAAGAATCAAGGTAGCCGGGGAGAGAGGCCTG
>CACXAG010000033.1:5311-22896 GCA_902765585.1 uncultured Prevotellaceae bacterium | reverse complement strand
TATATGCAGATGGACAGCATGCCGATGACGCCTAACGGCAAGATTAACCGCAAGGCATTACCCGCCCCCGAGATGAAACGAGTTTCCGAGTATGTGGCTCCGAAGGGCGAGAAGGAAGAGCTGTTCTGCAGCATCTTCTCCGACATATTGAAGATTAAGGAGGTGGGTGCTACCGACAATTTCTTCGAGATTGGCGGTACCAGTATCAACGCCATCAAGGTCATCGTCGAAGCCAGTAAACACGATGTTCAGATTGTCTTCAACGACCTCTTCACCCTGAAGACCCCTCGTGCCCTGGCTGCGTTCGTGGAGTCAAGTGTCTCTAGTCCTTCTAGTCTTTCTAGTTCATCTAGTGAGACTATGATGACTGGCCCAGAGGCAGAACATTTTGCTCCGCTCAATTCACTCCTTGCTGCCAATACGCTCGACAGTTTCCGTGAGGGTAATCGTCAGCCTATTGGCGACGTGTTGCTGACAGGAGCCACAGGCTATCTGGGCATCCATATCCTCCATGAATTGCTGAGCCATTATCATGGAAAGATTCTGTGTCCAGTTCGTGCCAAGGGCAACAACGAGGCTTTGAGTCGCATCAAGACGCTATACTTCTATTACTTCGGACGTACCGAGGCTTTTGGCCATTTCGACGAGCGCGTGACTGCTTTCGCTGCAGAGGTAACAGAATCCGACGCCTTCGCTCACCTCTCACCTCTCACCTCTCACCTCTCACCACTTACTGTGGTGAACTGTGTCGCCAATGTGAAGCACTTCTCTGCCGGCAACGACATTGAGATGGTGAATATCGAGTCGGTGCGCCACCTGATTACCTTCTGTCTGCGCACAGGTTCACGGCTCATCCATATTTCTACCAATAGCATTGCCGGCATCAGCGTCGACAATGTGCCTGGTCCTGAGGTCAAACTGACGGAGCAGACCCTCTATATCGGCCAAAACATCGACGCCAACAAGTATGTCTATTCTAAGTTCAAGGCCGAGGAGTTGGTGCTCGATGCCATTGCTCACCACGGGCTGAATGCCAAGATTATGCGCGTGGGCAACCTGTCGGCACGCCAGAAGGACGGCGAGTTCCAGATTAACTTCAACACCAACAACTTCCTGGCTACGTTGCGTGCCTATGTGGTCATCGGCATGGTGCCATACGAGGCTCTTGACCAGCGTTTCGAGTTTTCACCCATCGACGAAGTGGCTCGGGCCATTATGCAACTCGCCCAGACGCCTAAGGAGTGTATGGTATTCCATCCTTCAAATACCCACCGCCAGTTCCTCAGCGACATCCTCATGGGTTTTGCTGAGTCTGGCATCACGCTCCGACGTGTGGAGAATGAGGAGTTCCAGCAGGCATTGGAAAAAATGATGGAGAATCCCGATCTGGTCACCTTGTTGCGACCACTGATGGCCTATGACATGGGGGCGGGCCACAAGACGCGCTGGATAGAGGCTGCCAACGATTACACCACGCAAGTACTCTACCGCCTTGGCTTCCAGTGGCCTCCCACTGCTGCCGACTACGTGCACCGCTTCGTAGATACCATCACAGGTTTCGACTACTTTAAACCCCTTGTCATGCCGAATTAACAAAATTTACGTATTTTTAATCCGAAGAATTTCTGCGAATAGTAGTTTTTTTACTACTTTTGCAGAAATTTTGTACAATAATAGGATTGTTAAACATAAATCTGACAACACAATGGATGAAAGACTTAACTATAAACCTTCGGTGGAAATGCCTTGGACAAAGTATTATGCCCCAGGTTATGAGAAGGTGTTGAGTGAGAAATTACCACAGGTCACCTTGTGGAAATTTATGGAAGAAAAATTGCTGAAGGACGGCGACAGTAACGATGCCATCAGATATTTCGGAAATCACATCAAGCGTAGTAAAGTTGTAGAAGAGGTACATCTGTGGGCGCGCGTGATGAAGGGTATGGGTATCAAGGCTGGTGACGAAGTGGTGCTGTTCGGTCCTGCATTTCCTGAAACCATTTATGTGCTCTTTGCTGCCAACATGATTGGTGCAGTAGCTATTATGCCTAACCTGTTCTCGGCCAAGGAGTTGATCAAAGACTCTCTCTGCAAGGCCCGCATAGCCTTTGTTTTCATCGGTATGTTGGATAAACTGGACGAGGCACTGGCTGACAGTCAGTTTGAGAAGGTGGTGTTGATGGACGTGACACGCTCCATGGGCTTCCCCTACAAGCCACTGGTGGGCACCTGCCACTGGTGGAAGAACTACCGCTTGACTCGTAGCAGTTCGAAATATATGATGACTTCTGAGGCCATTCGCCGCTATGGCAACTATGACGGCGAACTGGAAGCAGCAGCTGTCCCTGGAAAGGTGACGATGGTCTTTGCGTCGAGCGGTACTACGATGGTCAGCACGGCCAAGCTTATCGGCTTGACTGACGAGGCCATGCTCAACATGTTCCGCGACACGTTTGCTTTCACCAAGACTGATGCACCATTCTGCGAGAATGATGTTGCATACTGTTATCTGCCGCCGTTTGCAGCTACAGCCTTCTTTATCCTGATGATAGCTCCGCTCTATTATAACTTAGTCGTCTATCTGGATCCGCGTCTGTCGCTGGATCTCTTCACCAAGGCCATGTTCAAATTCCGCCCGAATATGACATTGGTCCCCGGCCGCCTGTGGGAGGGTTTCTTCAAACGCGTCGAGGAATTGATAGCCGAGGGCAAGCGTCCCGACCTGAGTTTCTTGCACTTCCCCATCATGGGTGGCGAGGGATGCACCCCGGAATCATTGCGTTGGATGGACAACTTGTTGCGTGAATGCGGCAGTTCTGCTTTGCTTTTCCCGGGCTATGGCATGACTGAAGTCTTTTCTGTCGCTTCGGTGGACAATAAGTTGGTACAAAAGCAGCGCTCCTACGACAAACAAGTCATCAGCGTGGGCATCCCCTTCCCTGGTGTCACTGTCGGCGTATTCGACAAGGACGGCAAAGAATTGCCGTATGGCGAGAAGGGTGAGCTGTGGATTAAGTCGCCGTCGATGGCTTCCGGTTATTACGGAAATGAGGAACTGACCCGTTCGGTGTTCTGTGACGGATGGGTACATAGCAATGATATGGCTGAGATTGACAAAGACGGCAATATCTATATCTATGGTCGCATGAAGCAGCATGTCAACGGTCCTGATGGAGAACCCATCTATCTGTTCGACATTGCCAACGAGATTCGTCAGGATCCGGCTATGAAGTCAACAATGGCATGTATCGTCAATGGCGACGTCAAGCATCCGCATGTCGTCTTACACTTGATATTGAACGACGACTGTCAGGAGACGGAGCTGCAGGTGCTGACTCGCATCGAAAACCACATGCGCGAGTGGCTGCCCAAGGGCTTTAAGATTGATGGCTATAAGTTCCACAAGGGAATGTTTGTCAGCCGCCTGGCCGGTAAGCTGGATCGTATGTACTACGAAAGCCAGGTGGACGGCTACAAACTGCCCGTCGACGGTAAACTGAAAGACGTGTCGTTCCCCGATACCGTCAAATAAGAATTAAAAGTGTCCTTTATGATAAAGGTAAGAAATAGGTTCTACAGCATCCTAAGCATGCTGATAGTCGTACTGCTACTGTGTGGTGGCAGTACACTTTCGTCGTGCTCGGGTGATGACGATCTGAGGAAAGACCTCGTAGAACCTAATCAGGATAACCCCAAGAATCAGGATGAAGACCCCCATGATGGTCTGGATGACGACGACCAGCAGGACGAAGACGATCAGGACGATACTGATGATGGAACTGTTGGCAAGGCAAGGATTGTCAAGAAGGTCACCTATCCGCTCTATACAGGCCTGATTAACTATAACTTCGTCTATCCCTCTACAGACCCCTTCGGCAATCCTGTCATGCTCTCAGGCACCATCACCATGGGAGAGGAAATGTCGCCGGATGTCATGGGACGTGGTTTGGTGCTCTACAACCACTATACGGTGAACAAGGCTACGGAGTGCCCGACGGAGGGATACTTAGACCTGCCCTACCTGCTGCTGAAATGGATTCTTCCCCAAAGCCGCCTGATAGTAGTCTCTGCCGACTATTATGGTTTCGGCTCAACTACCGACAAGAACCAGGCCTACTGTTTAGGCAGTGCCAACGCACGGGCATCGGTAGACGCCCTGATAGCTGCCCGTCAGTTGCTGAAGGAAGAAGGCTACCAGTGGGATGAGAACGAACTGTTGAACATGGGCTATTCCCAGGGCGGACAGACGTCTATGGCCGTTGTGAAGCTGCTGACGGAGGAATATCCGGACATCCACATCACCCGCACACTGGCTGGCGGTGGTCCGTACGACATGGTGGCAACCTACCAGAATTTTGTTTCCACGCGAAAGGCCGAAATGCCTTCTACCATTATCGGTGTGCTGCTGGCTTTCAACGAATTTGACCGCTTGGACAATCCCTGGAGCGCGATGTTCGTTGAACCTACCCTGAGCCACATCGACGAGTGGGTGCTGAGCAAGCAGCTGGGTTCCTTGGAAATAGATTCTGCGGTGGGTACGACGTATTTGGATGATATTATCACATCTCCGCTCTTCGACCTCGACTCAGAAATCTCGCGTGGGTTGACGGTGGCGCTCGACAAAGAGGATCTTTGTAAGGGTTGGACGCCTCGAAAGGACGAGGACATCCTGTTGGTACACGACCAGAATGACGGCATAGTCCCGGTAGTGAATGCCAATCACCTCTACCAGTTCCTGATCAGCCAGGGCGTGGAAAAGGTAGAGTTGAAAACCAGCGATTTCAAGATGACCTTGAATTTTCTCAAGATCATGGCCTCTGTAGGGGGGCTGGATATATCCAGTTACCTGCAAGGAGGTCTTCTCTCTCACGGCACTGGAGCCATGGTGTTCCTGTGGAATTGTTACACATGGTTGCGTGAACACTATGGGTATACATCAGATATTAAGGAAATAACTATTTAACACTCAAATTTTAATAACTATGAAGCAAAAATTGTTTTGGATGCTGCTTGCCTGCCTGATAGGAGGCACAGCGACCGTCTCGGCTCAGAAGAAGAACACCAGGAAGGTGGTTAACGTCGAGAATGGTTTGGAGGTTAAGAGAATAACCTTCGATCGCGAGGATGTTAGCATTATCTATGCTGATGGAACGGAGGATAATAATGTGGAGACTGCCATTATCCGCCCTGAGGAGACACCTACTGGCATCAAAGGTGTTGCAAAGACCGCCCAGACTAACGGTTGGTACACCGTGGACGGCCGTCGTCTGCAGAACGCCCCTAAGGACAAGGGTGTCTATGTGGTGAAGAAAGGTGACAAGGTTCAGAAAACCATTAAGAAGTAAGGAGGAGCTATTATGAAAAAGATTTTACTCGCATTGGTGGCTCTGTTTGCCACTGTAGCCGTTGAAGCCAAGATCATCAAGATCACGATGGCTAACGATGACCCCAAGATTTATACCTCTTCTCAACTGTCGGCCATCGACTTCAACGATGACGGTACCATTAGTGTCTATGACTACAAAGGAGCATTGCTGGCTACGTTGGATCCCAACTTCGACGAGCTGACCATTGGCGATGAGGAGGAAGTGTATGAATATACGCACCAGGAACTGACAACGGATTTTGGTGGCATGATCTCCATGATGACTGATACTGGCTCGGGTATGGCGTCATTGCTTGACCAAATTCCCGTCTATAAGCGCGTAGTGCGTCAGCTGATGTTCTACTATCCCTCAGTCGACCCCTACGGAGATCCCATCACGCTGAGCGGCTGTATCACCATCCCCTTGGACATTTGGTCTGGTAGGGAGAAGAGTGAGGGTATTCTCCTGTTCAGCCACGTCACCCTTGCCGACAATGCCAGCCGTCCTTCCAGTGGTGACATGCTGCTCGAGACCTTCATCATGTCTAATCCTGTGAACCCCAACTACATCATGGTGGAACCCGACCTCTATGGCTTCGGTGCCACCGAACGCTTCCCGCAGGCTTTCATCCAGGGTGATGCTAATGGCCGCGCCACGGTCGACTGTTTGCTGGCTGCCAAGCGCATTCTGGAAAAGAAAGGTATCGACTATGGAAAGCTGACCTTCAATGCAGGTTATTCGGGCGGTGGCTTCGAGGCATTGTCCGCTCAGAAGGCCCGTGACATGTATTATGCTGACCAGCTTAGCTTCGACAAGACCTTTGCTGGTGGTTCACCTGCTGACATCGCACAATCTTACAACACAATCATTGAAAATGGAAAGATTGGTATCAGCGTGGTGTTGCCTATGATTATGATTGCTACCAATGAAACACAGCAACTGGGACTGCCCTATAATGAGTTGTTCAAAGAGCCCTTTGCCAGTCAGGTTGATGAATTGTTCCTTTCGAAGAAACATTCTGCTTGGGATCTTGAGAATGTGTTCTGGAAAGAGGAAAACAATGAATATGTTCAAAAGGAATTCAATGAATATGTCCAAGATGCCTATCTGGACCTTTCAACTCCTCAGAGTCAGGCCCTGCAGTCTGTTTTGGAACCGCTGGCCATTATCAACGGTTGGACACCAGACCCCTCACAGAACATTTATCTCATGCATCTGCAGGATGATGACACCGTGCCTTACGAGAATTCCGCTTCCGTCGCAGCATTCCTGATGGGTAATGGCTTCACCCCCAGCACCATCTCTGGCCAGACGAACCTGGAGACCTGTCTGACTTTAAATACCATGGGCATGAGCAATAAC
Organism: uncultured Prevotellaceae bacterium; assembly: GCA_902765585.1. Classification (GTDB taxonomy): domain Bacteria; phylum Bacteroidota; class Bacteroidia; order Bacteroidales; family Bacteroidaceae; genus Prevotella. The sequence continues at coordinate 16,168 of CACXAG010000033.1, read as the reverse complement.
CATTTGTTGGGAGTCTTCCCTTACGTTATCAAACTCGTATCCGAGATGGTTGCTTGGCCTTTAATGTATACCAACGGTCAGCTGAATCCTGATTACTTGGATCTTTTAAACATTGATTTTACAAATCCCGTAGTGATTGTGAACGTTCTGGAAGCTTTGGGCATCGATGTACGTAGCATGGTCTATCAGATTATTGCCGGACTGGAAGCAAGCGGTCAGGAAGTCACTGTCGAGAATGTCATGGTTGTCCTGAATCAGCAACTGACAGAGAAGGGCATTGATCTCGTCAATCTCGCTTCCATACTGCAAACAGTCGACATTGACCTCAATAATGCACTCGCCTCTGTCGTTGAGTACCTGATTGAGGAGTACAATACTAACGATGATCAGCTGAGGGCTCCCGCCCTCCGTGCTGCAAAGGTTCAGACGCCCATCGAGCAGTACGAGCAGCAGATGAGCGACTGGCTGACTCCGGCTATCAATGCCCTGAAGAAGTAAGTCCTGACAACCGTCTGTCATCAGACGCTAACGATAACGGTTTCCTCCTGTCTCGGCAGGGGGAAATCTTTTTTTTACCCAATGATAATGGTGCATTCAAAAAAAAGTCGTACCTTTGCAACCGACTAATATTGATTTCATTGAAGACATTTGAAGAATTAGGCGTCTGCGAAGGGATTCGTCGCGCCATTGAAGAAATGGGATTTGTACAGCCCATGCCTGTACAGGAGGAAGTAATACCTTATTTGTTAGGTAACAGAAACGACGTCATCGCGCTGGCCCAGACGGGTACGGGCAAGACGGCGGCATTTGGCATACCTGTGCTGCAGAGGATTGCCGACATGCCGCGTCCGCAGTTAGGCGAGATTGGCAGGGGACTGCCCCATGCCCTTATCCTGGCGCCGACGCGTGAACTGTGTCTGCAGATTGCTGACGACATGCGCGACTTTGCCAAATACTTGGACGGCATCCACATCGAGGCCGTCTATGGCGGTGCCAGCATCGAGCAGCAGATACGTGCCCTGCGCAAGGGTGTACAGGTTATTGTTGCTACGCCAGGACGTCTTATCGACCTGATGAAACGAGGCGTGGCGGTGCTTGACGACGTGCGCAACGTGGTGTTGGACGAGGCCGACGAGATGCTGAATATGGGATTCTCGGAGAGCATTGACCAAATCTTGGAAGGTGTGCCTGAAGACCGCAACACGCTGCTCTTCTCGGCTACCATGAGCCGCGAGATAGAGCGCATCGCCAAGGGCTATCTGCACGATTACAAGGAGATTGTGGTGGGAAGCCGAAACGAGGGTGCTGAGCACGTCAACCACATCTATTACATGGTGAACGCCAAGGACAAGTATCTGGCCCTGAAGCGTCTCGTGGACTACTACCCCCGCATCTTCGCCATCATCTTCTGCCGCACCAAGTTGGAGACGCAGGAGGTGGCCGACAAGCTGATACGTGACGGCTACAATGCCGAGTCGCTGCATGGCGACCTGTCGCAGCAGCAGCGCGACCTGACCATGCAGAAGTTCCGCCAGCATACCGTCCAGCTCTTGGTGGCTACCGACGTGGCTGCTCGCGGTTTGGACGTTGACGACCTGACGCACGTCATCAACTACGGTCTGCCTGACGACATCGAAAACTATACCCACCGTAGTGGACGTACAGGTCGTGCTGGCAAGAAGGGCACCAGCCTGAGCATCGTCCACATCCGCGAAAAGCACAAGATACGCAACATCGAGCGCGAGATAGGCAAGCAGTTTGAGCAGGGCACCATTCCCTCAGCTGAGGAAATCTGCAAGAAGCAACTCTACAAAGTGATGGACCAGATTGTGAAAGCTGACGTAGACGAAGACCAGATAGCGCCCTTCATGCAGGACATTAGCCGCTACTTCGAATACATCGACAAGGACGACCTCATCAAGAAGATTGTCTCGTTGGAGTTTGGCAAGTTCCTGGCCTATTATGCCGACGCCCCTGAGATAGAAACGGTCTCTTCGCGAAAGGAGGAGGTAGCAAGGGGCAAGCAAGGGGGTAGCAAGGGGGTAGCAAGGGGCAAGAAAGCAGCGACACCCACCAGTGCCGGTATGCACAAGCTGTTCATCAACCTCGGCAAGAAGGATGGCTTTTACCCTGGCGAGCTGATGCAGTTCCTGAATAAGTATGTCCACGGTCACGTGGAGGTCGGCCACATTGACCTGCTAAGCACCATGTCGTATTTCGAGGTACCTGAGGAAGATGCTCCCCGTGTCATCAAGTACGTCAACGGCCAGCAGTACAAAGGCCGTGACGTGCGCTGCAACGGTGCTGAGGAGGGTGGTATTGGCAAGCGTCCTGCTGCTAAAGCTTCTAAGTCGGCCAAACCCGCTAAGTCCACAAGAGCAGCCAAGCCCGCCTCTCAGAAGACCTATCAGAAAGACGAGTGGATGCAGTTCCTGAACCCCAACGGTATGCGGGCGAAGGGCGAGAAACGGAAGACTGGCAAGGAGCTGAAGGGCGAAATGCCCGACTTCAGCGAGGAAGGCTGGGCCATCCGCAAACCCCGCAAAAAGAAATAACCGCTTATTTGTACAAGGACTTTAGGTCACCATCGGGTACGCTTATTTGTACAATGTCTTCAGGTCACCATCGGGTATGATGGTGACCTTTTCTTCGTCAAGCATCGTGCGGTCCAGGCCGAAGACGTCGATGAAAAAGTCGTAGACAGCCTGGCGCTTGTGCTCATTGAAGTCGTGGCGGTCGTTGGGCAGATGGACGTTACGTACCTGGTCCTGGGCACCATAGAAGCCATAGATACGCTGCAGGTAGGGGAACTCCAGCGTAGGCACGCTGCTGGTCCAGTCACCGCCGTCGCTGACGATGAGCATGGGTTTGGGAGCCATCACCGCTGCCAGCTCCGCCTCGCAGGTACCGCCAGCAGAGAGTTGTACAGGTTTGCCGCTCTCACAGGGACAGCCGCCATCAAAATGGGATGCCAAGTGTACCACGGGGGCTGAGGCCGTCACGCGTTCGTCTAACAGCGATAGCAGGACGGTATGCGTGCCACCCCCACTACCCCCCATCACGCCAACGCGCTGGTGGTCGATGTCTTTGCGGTGGGTGAGCATCCAGTCGAGCAGGATATAGCCGCAGGCAGCTTGGTAGACATGGGCGCGACTGGTATGATGGGCCTCAGCGCCCACCTCCTGCTCGCTCTCGCCCCAACCATAGAGGTCGAAGTCGACACAGACAGCCCCCATCCTCGCCAGCGTACCCAAGCGTTGCTGTTCGTCCTTGCGGTAGCGCATGGGCCAATGCCCGTCAGGACATACTATCAACGCGTGTTTTTTATTTTTTATTTTTTCTTTTTTCTTTAGCCCGTAGGGCGCATAGATGGTGCCGAAGAGGTGCTGTCCTGGCGTCAGCTCGATGCAGATGTTCTGCGTGGTATAGCCGTCGTGCCTGCGCACCTTCGAGAGGATGACGGGACGTTCAGCATGGCCTTTCTTGTCCTTCACTACGACACACGAGTCGAGGAAGGCATCCAACTCCAACCGTTGCCTGACCTCGCGGCGCAGCGTGTCTCGGCGAGCCTCCCATTCTGCCTTGTTATGATATAAAGTAGAGAGCCAGTCGAGCATCATCTTCCCCTCCTGTTCGTGGCGGCGCGCATACTCATAGGGTTTAATCTTGTAGAGCTTGTCAGTCTGCTTCCACCAGTTCCAGTCGAAGTACTTGCAGATGTTGTCGAGCGTCATCTCCAAAGAATAGGGACGCACGCGGAAGTCGGCATAGGGCAGCCGCTTGCCCACCGTGTCTACCTTCCCGTCGAACTTGAACTTGACTCCGAAGCGCTGCTGCACGTCCGTCATCAGGTCGTGTACGCTCCGTTCGTATCTGGTCTCAAAGGTCTGTGCGTGGCCGTTGCCCCACCACAGCGACACCAAGAGGCAAAAAGCCCCGAAAGTAGTTTTTCTCATAGAAACAGCTGTTTTCTATTAGGACTGACAACCGCCCGTTTTGTCGTCACTCAACAAATATGATGCATTTTTTTACGGGAAAGTTCTTTTGTTACGCATAAAATTCGTATATTTGCCATCGATTAAAAACCAATAACCTATGAAGACTATTCTTGCTTCCTTCCTGCTTGCCGTTGGTGCGAGCCTTCCTGTGTGTGCGCAATACCAGTATGACTGGCAGAACCCGCAGTTGCCGCGGGCTGATCGTGTAGAAAACCTGCTTGGGATGTTGACGCCCGAGGAGAAGGTGGGACTGATGATGAACAAGAGCATCTCTATCGACCGCTTGAGCATTCCCAGCTACAACTGGTGGAGCGAGGCCTGTCATGGCGTGCGCCAGGGCGGCTATACCGTTTATCCGCAGCCCATCGGTATGGCGGCAGCGTTCAATGCACAGTTGGTGTACGACGTCTTCTCGCAGGTCAGCGACGAGGCGCGAGCCAACTGGAACCGTTCGGACCATAGTGTGCAGCACGTTGGGATGGGCGAGACCTACTATCCTGGCATTCCTGAGCTGACATTCTGGTGCCCCAATGTAAACATCTTCCGCGACCCGCGCTGGGGCCGCGGTCAGGAGACGTGTGGCGAGGACCCCTATATGAACGCCATATTGGGCGTGCAGACCGTACTGGGTATGCAGGGTAAGGACCCGAACTACTTCAAGACCCATGCCTGTGCCAAGCACTATGCCGTACATAGCGGTCCAGAGCCCCTGCGCCACTCGATGAATGTGGATCCTACCAACCGCGACCTCTGGGAGACCTATCTGCCAGCCTTCAAGGCATTGGTGAAGAAGGGGAATGTGCGCGAGGTGATGTGCGCCTACCAGCGTTTCGAGGGCAAGCCCTGCTGTGCCAGCGACCGCCTGCTCATCGACATCCTGCGCAACAAGTGGGGCTACGACGGACTGGTAGTTACCGACTGCGACGCCATCAACAACTTCTTCAACCGCGGTCAGCACGAGACGCACAAAGACCCGCTGTCGGCTACTGTCGACGCTGTGCTGAGTGGTACCGACCTGGAGTGCGGCAAGGTGATGATGAATCTCACGGAGGGCCTGCACAAGGGCTATATCAAAGAGAGCGATCTCGATCAACACCTGCGCAGAACGCTGATGGGCCGCTTCGAACTTGGCATGTTCGACCCTGCATCGCTCGTGCCGTGGTCGACGATTCCCGCTTCGGATATCAGCAGCGAGGAGCACGACGCCTTGGCTACCCAGGCTGCCCGCGAGTCGATGGTGCTCTTGGAAAATGAAAGATTAAAGATGAAAGATGAAAAATGGGGTGATGAAAAATGGGGTGAAACCGTGCTTCCTTTGCCTAAGACACTGAAGACTATCGCTGTCGTGGGCCCCAATGCCTACGATGTGGAGTTGCTGAACGGTAACTATGGCGGAACACCTACCGACAACCACAAACACTCGCTGTTGGAAGGCATCAAGAATGCCGTCCCTGGCGCGAAAATCATCTACGAGAAGGCCTGCGAGCTGAATGATGACTACGAGACGGTACACCACCTGCAGGACTTCAATGGCGGCAAGGGTGTGCTGGTGGAGTTCTGGAATAACAAGGAGTTAGCTGGCGAGCCCGCCAAGACGGCCTATTACAACGAGCTGAACTTCTCGACCTTTGGAGCCTGGGGCTTCGCAGAAGGTGTCAGCAAGGAAGAACTCTCCGTTCGCGTCAGCGGACAATACACGTCGACATTTACCGGTGAGATGAAATATACGCTCATGACCGATAACGGCTACGTGCTGAAGGTCAATGGCGAGGTGGTCGAGGAGAATAAGGGAGGTGGTGGCCGTCGTGGTTTCGGCTTCCGACGTGCTGCAGAATATAAGTCATTCCCCGTTGAAAAGGGCAAAAACTACGATATCACCATCGAATATCGTCATGGAAACGGACAATTTGCGATGCTGCGCGGTGACATCTGTGAGCGTAATCTCGTCGACTATGCACCACTGGCCGCCAAGGTGGCACAGGCTGACGCCATCATCATCATTGGCGGCATCTCAGCCCGTATGGAGGGCGAGGGCGGCGACAAGCAGGACATTGAACTGCCGAAGGTACAGCAGCGATTGGTCGAGGCCATGCATCAGACGGGACGTCCTGTCATCTTTGTTAACTGTTCCGGCTCTGCCATCGCCTTTGGAAGTGTCGAGGGACAGTATGACGCCCTGCTGCAGGCGTGGTATCCTGGCCAGGGCGGTGCGAAGGCGCTGGCCGAGGTGCTCTTTGGCGACTATAACCCCGGAGGCAAGCTCCCTGTCACGTTCTACCGTTCTACCAGCGACCTGCCCGACTTCCTCGACTATTCAATGAAGAACCGTACCTATCGCTACTTTACGGGTCAGCCGCAGTATGCCTTTGGCTATGGCCTGAGCTATACTACGTTCCGGGTTGGCAAAGCCAAGACCGTCATCAACAAGAAAAAGCTCAAGGCTGGCAAGCCCAACTGCTTCATCGCAGTTCCTGTGACCAATACAGGCAATCGCGAGGGTACTGAGACAGTCCAGGTGTATGTGAAGCGTTTAGGCGATGCAGGTGCCCCCATCAAGGCCCTGAAGGGCTTCCAGAAGGTGTCATTGAAGCCTGGCGAGACCAGACGCGTTGCTATCAGTCTGGATAGCGAGGCCTTTGAGTACTACGACGAGTATCAAGACGAACTTGCCGTAAAGCCTGGCAAATACCAGATACTTTACGGCACGTCGTCGAGGGATGAGGATTTGAAGTCGTTCGACTTCTCCTTCTAATATTTTTATCTGCCTGTTGCGATGCGGTACTCCAGTTGTTTGTTCTGGTAGTCTGCAAACGCATCAGTCTGGCGGTCGCGGGCCTGCTGGTAGAGCAGTTGTGCTTCCAGCAGGTCTGCCATGCGGGATGTTCCAGCCTTATAGTAGTTGCGGTTGAGTCGGAGGTTCTCCTCTGCCTGCTCAATGCTGCGCTGGGCGATGGTCAGCTGCTGATAAGCCTCAGTGACATCATTCCAGGCCTTCTCCATGCGGATGTTCAGCAACTCGGCTTTGTCTGCCAATTCCTCCTCAGCCTTCCTCTGCTCAATCTTCTTGCGCTTGATGGCGTGTGAACCGCCCCACCAGTCGGATATGGGCACGTTGACCGTAGCGAACACCATGCCGAAGTTGCGGTTCATGTCATTGATTTTGTAATAGTTGTATCCAGCTCCCACCGCCACTGTTGGCATGCTCTGACCTACGGTAATGAGCTTCTTCAAATGGGCGGCATCCACCTGCTTCTGCAGCAACTGGTATTCAGCCAGGTCCATCAGGTTACCGCCAGTCTCAACAGGAGCAGAAGCGACGACATCCTCTTTCTTGACATTAATGATGTTGCTGTTCAGTCCGCAATATTGGGCAAGCAGTCGCTGCACGATGCTGATGCCGTTCTGCAACTTCAGCTTCTGGCTTTCTATGTCGTTCTGGCGCAGCTCCACCTGCAACAGGTCGTTGCGCATAACCAGACCGGCACGTACGGCGACGTCAACATCCTTGTGGATGTCTGCCAGCAGTTCCTCCACGGCTTTGATGGTGTTCATCTTCTCCTCAAGGGTCACCAGCTGCCAGTAGTACTGCTCGGTTTTCTGCTCCACCTCATTCTCCGACAGCCTGAGTTGCAGACGGCTGGCCTCTACGCCAACACGTGCCAAGCGGTTGCTGTTGATGATCTTTCCACCGGCGAAGACGGGCTGTGTGGCCGTCACACCGGCTATGATACCATCCTTGACCATCGACACATTGATGGGATTGACCAGGTCGATAAGCGCCTCTGGGGGAAGAATCTGTGCCATTGCCATAGCCACCGAAGTGGGGATATAGTCCGTTGGCTTAATGTTCTTGTCAATGATGTGTTTGTTGGCATTGAACCATGCACCATTGGCACTGATGTTCGGGAAGTACTTCGTCAGGGCCTCTTTGCGCTGCTGGCTGGCAGCATCAATAGAGTTCCGGGCATCGCGGATGGCGATGTTGTTTTTAAGGGCAGAGTCCTTCAGCTGTTGCAGTGTCATGAACTGCTGGGCTGTTGCGCTGCCAGCGCAACATACCGCACAAAGGACTGTAGCTATTGTCTTTTTCATCGTTTTGTTCAATATTGAATGTTGATGTTTATTTCGTGCTTACTTTCCAATAGATAACTGGCAGCATGGTGACCACCAGGATGAGCGCGCCAATGCCGCCCGCAAAGATGGTGACACCGACAGGCATCCAGAATGACGTCTGTGCGATAATCATGGGTACCACACCCACTGCCGTCGTTGCCGTGGTCAGGAAGATGGGCACCATGCGGCGCTTGCCAGCCTCGTAGGCAGCCTTACGCACGGCATCGTTGTACTCCTTGCGGTACGACTCCGTGGCATCAGCGGGATAGCCTTCAGGGGCAAACTTCTTCATCAGGTCGTTGGCATGCTCGAAGATTAGGATTTCATTACGCATGATAATACCCATGAGGGTAATCAGTCCAAAGATGGAGGTCAGTCCTAAGGCGCGGTCCATGAGGCCCAGACCTACCAGCGTGCCAGGTACCATGAGCAACAGGGCCAGCATGCAGATGAGCGTAATGCCGTACTTCTTGAAGTTGAACAGCAGGAAGAAGAACACAATGACAAGAGCAATGATGAATCCCCAGAAAATCTGTGGCACCGACTCACCGCCGTATTCTATCTCACCGCCCACTTCACTGCGCACACCGTCGGGTAGTACGATGTCGTTCTCCATGATGTCGGCAATGCGATGCTCTACCTCACCCGTCAGCACACCCTGTGCGAAGTGGGCTGTTACGGTGACGCAGCGCTCACCGCCCCTGTGCATGATGCGGCTTTCCGTCCAATGGGGCTGTACCTTGGCAATCTGGCGCAGGGGAACCGTGCTGTTTGAGCTCTCAATGCCTGAGGCCAGCATCGACATCGGCGTGGCTATTCCTAAGTTCTCGATGTCTGAGAAGGTCATGTCGGTGTCATCCTTGACGATGATGGGCAGTTCGTAGTTGCCCTCCCAGATCTGTCCTACGCGCAGGTCGCTGCTCATGGAGCTCAGGGCCAGCTGTGCCGTGGTGCGTGTGACGCCCAACTGTGCAGAGGTGACAGGATCCAGTTCGACATTGATGATGGGGTAGGGCTGCAGGAAGTCGGTGTGTACCCACTCCAGTTCCGGCATGGTGCGCATGTGCTCCATCAGTCGTTCGGCTGCTACGTGCAGCGAGTCGATGTTGTCGCCATAGAAGCGGTATTCCATCTCGGGTACGGAGAGATAGTCCAGACGCACAAACTTGACAAAGGCGTCAGGGAACTTCTCGCTCAACTGGGGCTGGTATTTGGCCAGCAGGTCGAGGGTAGCATCCTGTGACGTCGTGTTGACAATGAACTGTGCATAGTTGAGGCCGGCAATCTGCGGATTGTAGACATCCATGAAACGCGGTGACGAACACCCTAAGAAGCGTGTGATGCCCGTGATACGCTTGTCCTTCTTGAGCACGTTGGACACGCTGTCTGCTACGGCCTCGGTCTCTGCCAGACCCTTGCCCTCAGGCAAGAATATCTCGACAGCAAACTGGTCGCGGTCGGCGTATGGGAAGAGACGAATCTTCAGGGTCGGCACAATCAGGGCTGAGAGCAGGATGAGTGCAATGCCACAGACGATAGTTGCCCATGGGTGGTTGAAGGTGACCTTGAGGACGCGGTTGTACGTGCTCTGTACCCACTTGGTGATGGCGTTACCGTCTGTGCTCACCTTACCGGGCTTGATGATACGAATCTCCAAATAGGGGATGACAGTCACAGCCAGCAGCAGCGATACCATCAGGTTGATGGTAATGGTAGCGGGGAAGTCCTCAAGGGCATCGAGGAATGCACCTTTCATCGTGTAGAGGAAAGGATAGAAGATGGCGCAGATGCACACCGTAGCCAGCATCATAGGCATGAAATACTGTCGTCCCGACTCCAAGGCGGCGTCGTACGGCTTGTAGCCCTTGCCTAAGTATTCCAGGTAGCCGTCGATGACGACGATGCTGTTGTCGACAATCATTCCCAGCACCACGATGAGGGCTGCCAGGGTAACGATGTTCAGTTCGATACCCATCAGGTGCATGATGCCCACCGAGATGAATGTGCTCAGCGGGATGGTGATGGATGCCACGATGGCTGAGCGCAAGGGGAACAGCACCATCATGACGATGATGATGATAGCCATGGATATGAGCAGGTCGCGCAGGAAGTCGGTTACGCTCTTGCCCACCACTTTCGGCTTGTCGGCAATGCGGGTGATGTTGACATCCTCCGGCAGTTCGTTCTCGCGGAAGTCGTTGAGCACCTTGTCGACATCCTTACCATACTGTACGACATTGTTGCCAGGAGTCATCTCCATGGAAATCAGCATACAGGGATGTCCGTCCTGTTCGATACGGCTTGTCAGCGGGTCGTATTCACGTTCCACACGGGCTATGTCGCGAACACGCGTCACCTTGCCCGTTGCCGGGTCGCTGAAGATAATCTGGTTGGCTATCTCCTCCTCGCTGTTCTCTGTCGACTCGATATGGATGGGTATCTGTTGGTCGTCATCACTGAGGGAACCACTCAGGGTCGTGATGCCCTGAGCTTGGAGCTTCGAGAACAATACCTGCTGTCCTAAGCCGTAAGCCTGTAGGCGCTGGCGGTCGATATAGAGGCTGATTTGTTCTTTCTGCTCACCGAAGAGTTTTACGTTTGCTACGGACGGAATGCGGCGCAGACGGTCGCTGAGGTTATCGCTGTACTCCTTCAGTTCGCGGTAGCTGCGGTGCTCGCTGTCGATAGCAATGAGCAGGGCTGACGTGTTGCCGAAGTCATCGTTCACAATCAGTCCCAGCACGCC
>CACXAG010000033.1:0-5277 GCA_902765585.1 uncultured Prevotellaceae bacterium | reverse complement strand
GTGGTCTTTTCGCGGAATACCTCGCCGTAGGTGAACAGGTAACGTTCCAAGGGACGTGCCACTTGTTGTTCCACCTCTTCTGCTGAGGCTCCAGGATAGACGGCTACCACCACCCCCTGTCGGATGGTGAAGGATGGAAATTCGTCCTTGGGCATGACATACATGCCAAAGATGCCCAACACAAACAAGATGCCTATGATGAGCAACGCTATGGAATAGTGATCTAAGGGCCAGTTAAGCCATTTCATCTTATTTTGCATAATAATTCTCGTATTGTGGTAGCAAATTATTCACTGTTCACTTTTACTTCTTCCCTTAAAAGACCACCTTCGTTCCCTCGCTCAGCTTCTGGTAACCTTCGGTAACGATGCGCTGTCCGACCTTGATTCCCTCGGTAATGGAAATATAGTTGCCGCTGGTGGAACCGACGCTCACCTTGTTGCGGTGTGCGGTATTGTTGCTGTCTACTATCCATACGAAGTACGACTTGTCAGTACCCCTCTGTACGGCCGTTACGGGCACTGAGATGCCGCTGATGGCCTGAGAACCCTCGTTGATGAACTTCACCGTGGTCACCATGCCAGGCAACAGCTTCTGCTTGGGGTTGGCCACATTGATGCGTATATCATAAGTATGGGTGAGGGCGTCAGCCTGTACACCCTTCTCGATGCGGCCGCCCTTCAACTCTTCGCCCACAGCATCCACGGTGATGGTGCTTTGGGTGCTGGGGTTGATGCTGTTCATCTCTGCCTCCGGGATGGCTACCTTCACCTTCAGCGTGTTGATGTTGAGGATGGTGGCTACGGCTTGCGACGGCATGGCGGTCTCACCAGCGTTGATGAGTTTCTTGCCGATGATGCCGCTCACCGGGGCTATCAGTCGACAGTCAGCCAGATTCTTCTTGGCCATATCCAGTTGAGACTGTGCCTGGGCCACCTTGCTCTGAACCTCCACCCACTGCATCTCCGGCAGCGAACCGGCATCGTGCAACTGCTTGTAACGGTAAAGGGCGTCGTTGGCCTGCACCATCTGTGCCTGGGCATGCTTCAGTGCGCTACGGGCCTGTGTGTCGTCAATCTCAGCTATCAGCTGTCCGGCATTGACGTGCTGACCTTCGTTCACCAACATACGCTTGACCGCGCCCATGCCAGTGAAACTGACTGATGTTCCCTCGCTCTCCTCAATGATACCCACGTATGTCTGGCCACCGTCTACAAATGCCGGTGATGCTAACAGCGTAGTGACTCTGATGGGAGCCTTCACGCCGCTCTTCTTCTTTTCTCCACAACTGTATAGCACACAGAGTGCCATCAGACAGATCATTATCTTTTTCATATTCGTGTTTTTTTGCTTGATGGTTTTTATTTAGTCGTTTATTATTTTTTATTTGTTATTTAGGGCGTAGCCCGCAATTATTTGTATATCGGTCCGAAGTTGGCGCAGGCACGATAGTCGGCGCCTTCCTTGTCCATGCCGAAGGCATTCCAGCACGAGGGACGGAAGATGTCCTTGTCGGCAATGTTGTGCATGCAGACGGGGATGCGGAGCATAGCGCAAAGGGTAATCAAGTCGGCACCCACGTGTCCGTAGCAGATGGCTCCGTGGTTGGCTCCCCAGTTGTTCATGACGCTATAGACATCCTTGAAGGCATCCTTCGTGGGGGCCAGTCGTGGTGCAAACCATGTCGTAGGCCAAGTAGGGTCGGTACGCTTGTCGAGAATGTCGTGGGTCTTGGAGTCGAGTTCCACGGTCCAACCCTCAGCCAATTGCAGCACGGGTCCCAGTCCAGCCACGAGGTTCAGTCGTAGCATCGTCATGGGCATGCCGCCTTTTGTCACAAAGTGCGAGCTGTAACCGCCACCACGGAAGTAGTCGCGGTCGGCAGGCATCCAGGAAGTGGCCTTCAGACAAGCCTCCATGTCCTCGTTGTTCATTTCCCAGAAAGGCTTGATGGTTGCGTTGCCGTCCTTGTCGTTCATGGCACCCGTGGCGTCCAGGGTCGTGGCACCGCTGTTGATGAGGTGGATGAAACCACCAGCGGCCTGTCCGCTGGGCTTTGTACCGGCTACACGCTCGACAGCCTCCGGGCTCCAGTAGGTGCGGATGTCCGAGAACATCACGCCACGGTTGGTCAGCAGGTGTCCGAAGAGCATCGACATACCATTCAGGAAGTCGTTCTCCGTAGCCAGGGTGTAGGCCTCGCGGGGGCCATTCCAGTCGAACGACGTACACATCATCGACTCAGGGAAGTCGAAGTTGGGCTTGTAGTCTGTCCACTGGCGCTGTCCCTGTACACCGGCAGCGATGGCGTTGTGACCGATAGCCTCTTCCTTGTAGCCCATCTCCAACAGGCGGTCGCTGCCCTGCATCAGGTCGCGGATAATCATCATACACTTCACGGTAAACGCCCAGTCCTCGTCTTTCTCCTGACGGTTCTTGCCCTTGCCTTTGCCGTTGAACGTCGTCATCGGCACGCCAGGGAAGAGCGGACGGTCCTCGTTATAGTCGTGGCCTTCCTGTGGCTTGCAGTATTTCTCAACCCACTGCATGGCCTTCTCGAATTCCTCCTTGTCGTAGATGCCGAAGTCGACGCGACGGAGTATTTCTACCAGCGACACGTACTCCGTGCGCATGCCGAGATACTGCTGCAGGAAGTCGGCATCGACTATCGAGCCTGCGATGCCCATACAAGTGTTGCCTAACGACAGATAGCTCTTGCCGCGCATGGTGGCCACAGCCTGGGCTGCACGGGCAAAGCGCAGAATCTTCTCGGCTACATCCTCAGGAATGGTGTTGTCATCCAGGTCCTGCACGTCATGGCCATAGATGCCGTATGCAGGCAGACCCTTCTGGGCGTGGGCTGCCAGCACGGCTGCCAGATAGACGGCACCAGGACGCTCCGTACCGTTGAAGCCCCACACAGCCTTGGGGTAGGTGGGGTTCATGTCCATGGTCTCCGAACCGTAGCACCAGCAAGAGGTAACGGTGATGGTTGATCCCACACCCTCACGCTCGAACTGCTCAGCACAAGCGGCACTTTCGCCGACACGACCAATCGTCGTATTCGAGATGACACACTCCACGGGACTGCCGTCGCCGTTTTTCAGGTTCTCTTCTATTAAACACTTGACTGCTTTAGCCAGGTTCATGGTCTTTTCTTCAAGACCCTCGCGGATACCGCCTTGACGACCGTCTATGGTAGGACGGATGCCAATTTTTGGATAGTTTATTTTCATGTTTTGCGCAATTTTGTGCAAAGGTAAAGAATCATTTCCAAACGACAAAAAAAAATCAACTAAAAATGCTATTTTGCCCGGATGTGAATGAAAATCAGGCACTCTACGGCAACTGTTTCCAAAACGGAAACAGTTCATGCAGTATGTGCAAATTTTGCACATACTGCATCCTCCTTCAGTTTACCCGATGCAAAGATATTGCCTAAATGCTTCGTGATGACGCTTCTGTCGCAGTCGAACAGCACACCCATTGCTTTCTGGGTACACCATACCCGTCTTGTCTTTGTAGAATACTTCAATTCCCTGTTCCTTCCCTTCCGCTTGGAAGATTAGAAACTCAGCCGTACTGTTTCTTATGATACGTCTTTCTGCCATAAACGATTATATCAGTTCTTCGATGGTAACCTCCTTTTTAAATTTAGCGTTATTAAATAACATGTATTTTTATGCTGCAAAGTTAGATAAATAATATATTACCTCCAAATAAATTGGCATTTTTCTTATAACTTGGTGCCTTGATGCCATCCATCGAGCTTGCTTTTGCCAGCCTTTACTCTCGCATTACCTTCACTTCACCTTCGCATCACCTATACTTTACCCATACTCATGAGTATAGGTGAAGCGAAGGTGATAGCTGTCTAGAAGCAAGGTGATTGCTGGCTAACGCGAGCCATCTCCGAAATACCACGACCCCTCGTATTTTGAATCGATTCAAACGATGAATTGAATCGATTCAAGTGATCAATCGAATCGATTCAATTGATTAAGTGAATCGAGTCCCCAAATTGTAGCTTGAAATGTCCATAAAATACGGTTGTTTGCATAATGATAGTTTCTACTCTTCAAATGGATAAGTTTCGTCGTAAATGTCGCTCAGAAGTTTGTCTTTGTAGAGCCAATGAGCACCAGGGGCAATGTGCTTGGATTTATAGCCTTTCAGTTGGGCAGAGAGCGCACTGATAGAAGTTTCTGCTCCTTCATAACAGATTTTCCGCTCCGAGACAATCGTAACAGTTATCGATGGGTCGTCTTTCCAAGTCAGCACATCACCTTTCTGCATCCCCATTTCGTAGAAGTTGAGTGCAGGGCGGTGAATCTGAGCCTTTACTGATGCGGCCTTGTCGTCATCTGTCAGATCGTTTTCTATTTCATCGCTTACTTCCTCTGTCACGTCGGTGTGGTGGAACAGTTCGAGAATGGCTTTAGCCTGTTCAACCTGAATACGGAAGAACTCGCGGTT
The DNA here is from genome assembly GCA_902765585.1 of uncultured Prevotellaceae bacterium. Classification (GTDB taxonomy): domain Bacteria; phylum Bacteroidota; class Bacteroidia; order Bacteroidales; family Bacteroidaceae; genus Prevotella. The sequence goes on along the minus strand of CACXAG010000033.1, from coordinate 801 downwards.
GGCGTTAATGCGCTGCGGGGCGAATGCCGTGTGAAGGGCTTTCTCAATCTTGGCGCAGTCGGTTTTCTTCACCTTGCAAGCGAACTGGCACTCAAAGGGAACTGGAACGCCTGTTGTATAGAGTTCCCTCATTCTCCTTTCTATATCTTCCTGTGTGGTCATGCCAATCTTAACAAGACCAGGCATCACAGGATTGGTTAAAAGATATACTATTCCGTATTCCATTGTTGTATTATTGTCTTTTTGATTATGATTACTTGCATTTGATAAATATGAATAAACACCTTGTTCGTGTTTTGTAAAAGAACCAATTATTACATTTTCATCTATTTGTAGTTGCTCCATAAATAACCTGCACAGGTAAGCCAAATAGTGACACGACTCGTACAATGGGAATTCAATATTATTATCTTGACTATTGAATTCCGAAAGGCCATTATATGTTGGATGAGAATGTAAACTCAAATAGCTATATGTCAATGACATATTAATAGCTTCTCCATATAGATATTTCCATGCCTTATCATAAGTTAATTTTTCGGCAATGTATTCTTCTCTATTTTTATTAACAGCAAACACAGTGTTACTGTTTAGACAATATTCAAATCGCCCTTTGGGATTTGATATGCATTTTTCTACTAATTCGTTATTTCTTAATGACCTTATCAAGTCTTCAATTTCTTCTTTGGCTTTTCGTCTTTCAATTTTGAAAACAGGATTGTTGTCTTTCAATAAATTCTTTTTACTTCCTATTAACCATGATTTCCAAACAATATCACGTTGATTACTATTGTCAGGATA
>CACXAG010000032.1 GCA_902765585.1 uncultured Prevotellaceae bacterium | reverse complement strand
CCGATGATGAAGCCAATGCAACGGTAGAGGTAAGCCAGCATGGACATTACCTCGTTGATTTTCTGGTGGTTGTTTTCCTGCAGGGGTTTGTAGAGGAAGTAGACGATGCTGGTACCTATTCCTAGTTCGGCCACACTGAGGAACGACATGATGTTCATCAGCATACCCGTGAGTCCAATGAACTCGGCACCCAGACAGTCGAGGAATATCTTTCGGGAGAAGAAAGCCAAAAACAAGCCCAGCACATAGAATACCATGCCGACCTTGATGTTCATGATGCTTCTGTGTACCCGTTCGCCCATTTTCTGAATTGATGTAATTATATTAGTATTATGCTGACTTGTCGTGGGTGGTGTGGATGAAGTCGGTGTTCTTGCGGTCTATCTTCAGAATGTTGAGCACCATCTTCCAGACAAGTGTGGGCAGCGAGAGTATCTTTCCGAAGACAGAATGGCTGCGCAGCTGCTTGGGCGTGGCGATGTAGAGGGCAATGCAGATGGCCAGGAACAACACCCACCACTTGAGACACCAGGTACGTGAGATGACGGTCATGAGCAAGGACATGGCAAAGGTGATGACCACCAGCATGGAGCGGGGGATGAGAGCCTGCTGGACAGTCTTGTCGATGAAGTCAAGGTTAAGGGTGAAGATGGCCTTAGGGATGTAGGGAAGCAGATTGAAGAGACTCTGTATCTGTGCCGTCATCCAGCGCAGGCGCTGCTTCTGGAAGTTGTCCTTGTTGCTGACCTTCTCGTCGAAGACGTGAATGTCTGGTTCGTACTGGATATACACCTTTTGCTTCAGGAGCAGGGCCTCCAACTCGCGATCCTCGCCAGCGGTGGTGAGGTTGTAGACGTTCTCGCGGAACCAGTGATAGTCGAAGCACATGCCGGAGCCAATCAATGCCGACGACAAGCCGACGCGGTTGTGGGCCTTGCGGAAGATAGTATTGTTGATTTCCTCGCTGACACCGTCGAGCACGGCAATGTCGTTGTCGTTGTTCTTGGCGCAACGGTGACACTGGATGGCCTTGTAGCCTAGGGCGCACTCCTCGTTGAGCTGCTCGAGAAAGTGGAAATCTACCACGTTGTCGGCATCGAGGATGACCACATAGTCGTATTCATCCTGAATCTGATCCATAGCATACTGCATGGCTTTGGCCTTGGAACTCTTCTCGAAAACGGGCTGCAGCAGGGTGATGGGCAGTTCGGCGAGCTGTCGGTTGGTCTCGGGCTGCATGTGGTCGGAGATGACAGCCACGTGGAACGACTCTGGGGGATAGTACTGGTCGAGGAACTTGCGGACGGAGGAGACGATGACGCGGTCTTCGTTGTAAGCTGGATAGAGTATGAGGTATTTGTAGAATGCCTTCTTTCGGTGGGCCTGTACCTGTCCGGCCAGATAGATTGTGAGTGGCGACACGCGCTTCTTCCAAAGGGTGGATACCAGTGCAAAGAATAATATATAGGCTACGGAGGCAGCCACCAGAATCCACAGGAGGATGTCGATGATATGGATGATTTGCCAGAGCATAGGCTGAGAGAGGCGGATTACTTTTTGATATTGATTTTCTGGAGTAGTAGGCGTCCCAGTTTGAATTTCGTCAGTACGGGATGCAGCAGGATGAAGGGAACCTTAAAGAAAGTGCTGTCCCATTTGTCGTCGACCAGATAGTTGGGGGTTGCCAAAGCGAAGATAAAGAGGATGATGGCAAAGATGCCCCACCACTTAAGGGCTGAGGTAAAGTATATGAGCGGCGTAATCAGGCTCATTCCAACGATGATAACCATCAACAGCATACGCGGGATGAGCATCCACTGCAACAGCTTGTCGGCAAGGTCATAATGGCGGTTGAGCAGCGCGACAGGCAGGTAGCGGATATTGCGAACGATGGACTGGAACTGGTTGACGATGATGTGGCGGTGCTGGCGGTTGAAGTCATCAGCCTGGCGAACCTTCTCGTTGTAAACATAGACATGGTCGAAGTAGTCGACGTAGATATACTGTCGCAACAGTTGTGCCTCCAGTTCCTTTTCTGTCCACGTGGCTTTGGCATTCTGCATCTGCTGCTTGAACCAGGTGAAGTCAAAGGCCATACCTGAACTGGCCATTGCCGCAGACAGTCCCAGGGTGATATGACCTCGACGGAAGATGGAGTTGTTGATTTCCTCGAAGACGGCACTCAGGCGCGCCGAAGTAGTGTCGCGGTTAAACGATAGTTTGTGGGTTTGGATGGCCTTTGTTCCGGCTGCTTCGTAGGCATCGTTTACCTGTGTCAAGAAGTCGGTCTCTACCACATCGCCTGCTTCCAGGATGATGACAACGTCGTAAATTTTGAATTGGGGCAGATTGTTGATAGCCAATTGGAACGACTTTGTCCTGGTGTTCTTCTTGAAGTTTGGAATCAGCAAGGTGACAGGCTGCTGTGCCAGGTGGAACTTCGTCATTTCCGACTCGTGGTCGGCAATAACAGTGATGTCGAACAGGCGCTGCGGATAGCTCTGTCCCAAGATGGAATTGACGGTCATCTCGACACTCTTGCCACTCCGATGTGACGGAATGAGCACGATAAAGCGGTTCTGTCTCTTGGCACTGGGTGTCTCGCTGTGTCTGGTGAACAGCGACATGATGGCAAAGAATCCCAAATAGCATACCGTCAGTGATATGAAGATGAACAATGTCCAGTCTAAGATAGTGTATATATTCCAGAGCATAATGATTAGTTTTTAAGATAGTGAAATACGCCCTTCATGGTAGCTGATGCCAGGTCGGGACGACGCTTTATGTAGTATTTCAAGATGTCTTTAGCGGCCACGATACCAATTAGGTACAAAGTGGTTAGCCAGCGTATGGGGCGGCTTTGGTTGCGCTGATTGAACAGCAGACGGTTGCGCGTGATAAAATAGGTCTTGAGTGGACTGTTCTGACCAGTAGCCTGACTCTCCTTATGATAAATGATACAGGCAGGCTCATACCATATCTCGTAGCCGGCACGGCGTATCATCATCGACCAGTCCAGCTCCTCATAGTAGAGAAAATAGCATTCGGGCATGAGGCCGGCCTTCTCGATGACCTCTCGCTTGACCATCATGGCAGCACCATGGGCGTATGGTGTCGTGTGAGCCTTGTCGTATTGACCGCGGTCAGGTTCACCGAAGCCGATGGAACGGTTACGCATCGTGATGGAAGAGAGTGGGGTATAGCCGGCATATTGGATGGGATTGTCGTCCCATGCAAAGCGAATCTTCGGACACACCGCGCCTATTTTTTTGCTGGACTCCAGCCTTTCAATCAGTGGTTGAAAGGCGGAAGCATATTTTTCACTTTTCACTATTCCCTTTTCCCTCTTGAACACCGTGTCATTATTGACAAAGAATAGGTACTTGCCGTGTGATGCCTTGATGCCTAAGTTGTTGCCCCCTGCAAACCCGAGGTTCTTCTCGCTGCGAATAACCGTCACCTGCGGAAAACGCTGCTCAATCAGCGTTGCTTCATCGTTCTTTGACGCATTATCCACCACAATCACCTCTAATCTTTCATCCTTGAGAGGCAGTGTCTCTAACAGTTCGCAGGTGTCCTGCAAACCGTTGTAGTTGATGGTTATAATGGATAACTCAGGTGCCATAGTTGAAATTTTGCCACAAAGTTACGAATTAATTATCAATAAAAGTAGAATTGATGTTTCTTTTTTATACCTTTGCATGAAATATGCTAAAGAATGATGGAAAAGGATAAGTTTTTTTGCAATCTGTTAAGGCTGTCGTGGAGGTCATTGGCACTTTTTTCGCTTTCCGTTCTGAATTTGCTGCTGATGCACTGGTCGATGGCTGCAAACCGCTTTCTGGAGGGGGAACTGTTTCTGTACTCACGGGTGGCAAATCTGCTAATGTGTGTTGCTGATGCCTCTATGCTGTTGATGGTGGTGCTGCTGTTGACGCGGCGGGTAAAGGCCAGTCTGGCAGTAACCTATGCCGTGACCTTGGCATGGTCGTTCACCAACGTGTTCTACGCCCGTTTCTTCCACCATTACCTCACGCTGTCGGCTATGGGACAGTCTGGGGGACTCACTGAGGGCTTAGTAATAGACAGCATGTTGGCGGGGTTACGATGGACTGACGGCTGGGTAGTGCTGTCGGTTACATGTTTTGTCGTGCTTTTCCGCACGACGGGACGCCTGCGATTCTCACCCAAAGTCTTGTTGACGGCGGCTGCTACACCCGTGATAGCACTGATTCTCGTAGGCATCGTATATTCAGCCTACCATCTTGCCAACCCCATGACACGCCATAATACCGTCCTGTTCAAGCAGCGATTGCATGACATATACTCTACGGGGGCAAAAAATGCCGTGCCCAACTTTACACGTTTCCATCAGGGAAGTCTTCGAGTGCTGGCCAGCGAACTGTACGACTATATGAACCCTATCACGCTCACCAGGGAGCAAATTCGTAAGATTCGTAACGAACAGCAGAATCTCGCCCTGCGCGTCAGCAGCCACTCACCCAACCCGCAGGTCAAGAACGTAGTCTTCATCATCCTGGAGTCGTTCCTCTCTGCTCCTGTGGGATTGGAGGTGGATGGCGTGGAAATCACACCTTTCCTTAATGCTTTGCGCCATAAGGATGACGTCTATTATAATGGACATATCCACCCCAACATTACCATCGGCGAGTCGGGTGACGGCCAGTTCATCTATATGACGGGACTCCTGCCGCTGCGCGACGTCCTTACTGTGGGTGAGGCAAAAGGGCACAGATTTCCTGCCTTGCCAGACATTTTGAGCCAGGCTTTTGGTATCGGCTACCGGCAGATAGTCATGCCCACATCGCCAAGCATTTGGGAACAGGAGTCGATGAATGTTGTGTATAGATTGGATAGAAGTTACTCGAAGCTTGACGTCATAGGCAACGTTGCCGGTGACCTCGATGACGAGCAGTTGTTCCGTCTGGCCACCCAGACCGATATGGTGAGGCAGGGGAAGCCTTTTTTCTCGTTGGTATTGAGCGTCTCTACTCATCAGCCCTACCGCGAGCCTGTAGATGCGTCACTTGTCGTCGGTGGCGACTTGCTACCTCAGGGCTACAGGAACTACCTCGCAGCCTGCCGCTATTTGGACCGTCAGTTGAAACACTATTTCGACTATCTGAAACGTGAAGGTGTCTACGACAACAGTCTCATCGTCATAGCATCCGATCACCATGCCCACATGGACTGCCTCGGTATGCAGGGACGCATCACTACCGACCTGCCACTATTTATCATCAATGGTAATATTAAGCAGGAAGAGGCATACTTCGGACCTGCCGAACAACTAGACGTGTTTACCACTATCCTTGATGTGCTTCAGGTGAAGTCCAGTTGGCACGGCTTCGGGCACACGCTGCTGAAGCGAGATTACGAACCGTCAGTCACTGATGACATCTGGACGATGTCCGACTGGATAGTAAGGGGGCATTATTTCGATGAGGCAAAGTAATTCTTACACCCTTGAGGCTTTCTTCTTCTCCAGCTTCAGGCGCTTCTTTTCATTCTGGACTGCCAACTGCTCGTTTTCGTAGTCTATCCAATCTTTTTCTATCCACGGTAGGACATAGACTAAGGTGAGTCCACCATAGAAGATGAGACAGTTGGGGAACTGCATCAGTACTTGGTTGCCGTAGCCGCCAAGCTGAATGCTCACGAAGGCACAACAGAACCCAGCCCCAAGGCCTCGTAAGGAGGAACTCTCCAGCCTGAAGAGCACAATCCAGCAGGCACCGACGAACATCACGGCTGTCAGGATGAGAAAAATAGTGATACCAAACACACCTGTGTGTATCCAAATGAAGACATACTCAGAGTCGGGGGGAATTGTGGCAAGTTTGCGATATTTGTTATTGGCGGGTACGTTTTCATAACCCATGCCGATGCCTAAGCCGAAGGGGGCGTCAGCCAGATACTTCTTCATCACCGCCTGATTAATTGTACGTTGGTTGGATGATGCATCGTTTTTGTCGAAAGCCGTTCGCATTCGACGTATCGACTGGTTGCCGTTGCCAATCGTGGTAAAGGCAAGTAGGAAAAACGCCACGCCAAAAAGAATGGTGACTGGTATGGCTATCTTAATAGATTTGGACAAAAATATATATACTATGATACCTGCTATGAGACAGAAGGTGGCGGTACGAGTTCCAGATGGGAACATGGCCCAAGTACAGGCCAGGCCGATCGTTAGGAAGAAGTATCTGTACCGCTTGATTTTTTGGGTAATGCCGAAAATCAGGAATGCCACTGCCGTGGAGGCTATGCCTATACCGAAGTTGGCGGCATCGCCGTAGATAGAGAAATAGCGGATGAGCGTTCCAGCTTGTAACAGGTGAGTGGTGCGGCCACGTCCCTGCAGGAACGAGTTCTCTGCAGATGTAAGTCCAAATTGCTGTTGCTTCCATACCCAGAAGGTGGCAAAAAGTGCGAAAAGTCCCCATACGTAGAGATACTTTATCAACAATTTGGGGTTGGTTATGTAAAGGGTGTACACTAGAAATGCATACAATAGTTGAAAGGCCATCATTCGGGCCCCCGAATACCATGCTCCAGCTTGAATCCCTAAATCACTGGTGTTGTTGAGAACTTCCAGCGTGCAGAAAGAGGCCCATGCGAGAAGTGCCAGCAGCATGACGTTGCCGCAGCGCTCGAATTTTGCCTCTTGGACGTCTATGATTGCAAGGGCGAGCAGTATGATTTCAAGCATCTCATTAGGTAGTGACGTGGGAATTCCAGACAAAGGAAAACTGTGCCACTGGATTAGGTAGTTGATAGCAAACAATGCCCAAAAGGTGAGCATGCGATAATGGAACGCTCCCAGCACGACTAATGCTAAAGCAGGAAGCATGCAGATGATGGCGAAAGCATTATAGCCAGCTTCAATAAACTGGTAAATGGCAAGCAAAAACAGGAGAAAGAGCAATGATACTCTTCCTCCGTGTTCGTGTGCGTATGTCTTAAACGCAGTACTTGCCATGATGGTTATTTTGCGTGTTCGTTTTCAGTGGCTGTCAGACCTAACTGCGAGATGCGGTATACAAAATTGTTGAACCTTGTGTAAGGCGGTAACTGACCGACAAATTCCTCAACGGCATAGCGGCTGGCCTCTGTCAGGTACATGAAGAGCGTGTTCTTGTGCTCATCGTCCAGCATGGCCTGTACTTCCTTCAGTGCCTTCTGGTCGACATCCTTCCAAGTGCGGTTGGCTCGTGTCACCATGAGGTTGACCGTGCCCATGTTCAGCAGGGCCGGGGAAATAGAATTCTCGTCCAAATTAGGATATTCAATGATAGCAATCTCATCGGGCAGGATGTCGGGACAGAGGTCCTTGATGCCCTTAGCCATGATGAAACGGCTGTCTTCAGCCAGGAAATCTTCATCGTAGGTGAGGCGACGTACCTGCAGACCAATGGAAATCCAGTAGTTCTCCAACTCCTGAGCGAGATAGCTCTTGCCGTTGCCAGTGTCGGTTGAGATAAGATTCAATACGTTCTGCTGACCTTCCTTGAAGTGCGGTAGCAGGGCCTTGCTAAGCTGTTTCATCGCCATGTCGGCAATGGTCTTGTTGAAGCGGCGATAGCGCAGGTTGCTCTCCTTCGGGTAACAGCCCATGACAGGAATCTTGGTGATACGCTCGGAACGCATGCGGTCGCGCAGCGTGCGGTCTAGCAACTCGATAATCAGGAACCACAGTGCCGTCATCATGAATGTCAACATAAAGGCACCTAGAAGTATCATGAGACGGTTAGTGGGCTGAGCGTTCAGCGGGAACATGGGTGGGTTGAGCACGCGGAGCGATGCTGTAGACATTTGGAGGTTGCGCTGACGCAGACGTGCTGCATTCAGTGCCTTCAGCATTTCCATGTAGTTGCCTTCGATGAAGCCAATGTGACGGTCCTTGCGGTCCAGTGTGGCGCCGATAGGAGCATAGAACAAATATTGTTTGTCAAGGTCGGACTTCATGATGTCTGTTGCTGTCATCTCTGCCTTGGTCTTTTCCAACAGCAATAACTGTTCCAACCAGCGGCTCAGCATGTCGTTGGCCTTGACACCAGTCTCAGTGCTGTAGGTAGAAGCCTCGATATCCTTGGTGAGCTCGGAAACTCTGCTTGTGGCAGCCTGTAGGTCACGCTGAGCCTTGGCCAGTTCTTCCTGTGACTCTGAATCACGTCCGCCACCTTCGCTGCTCATCAGCCTGAGGTTGGAGATACGCGACTGGATGCGCGATATGTCACGAACCTGATTGGTGAACTCTTGGTTGGAACGGATAATCTGGGCGCGGTTGCCAAGTTGACGCTCCAAATAGTCCAATAGGGCCTTGGCAGTGGTGTAGTTCATCAGCTGGTCGTTACGGAAATTCTGCTGCTGCGCTTCCAGTACAGTTAGTTGTTTGGTCTGCTCGCCATAATTGATGATACGCTTCGATATATTATAGCGAATCAGGTCATCTTCAGCATTCGTAAGAATACGGTATAGACGGGCGACCTCTTTCTCGAAGAACTTGATGACGTTGTTAGTCTCGCCAAAACGTATCTGCTGGTACTGACGGGCGAAGACCTCGTTGAGAATGTCCAGTGTGTTGTATGCAATACCTGCATCATTGGCCGAATAACCGATGTCGATGATATCACTATTGTTCAGCTGAAGTACTTTCAGCCGTGAGGTAATATTGTTGATGCCAAAATAAGGATGGTAGTTCAGCAGACTAAATAGGAAATTATCCTGTGACGGTTTCTCGTATGCCTTGAGATTGGCATACGTCTGCGACTCACTGTTGTGGTTGATCAACGCCTTTACGTCGGCGGGCACCGTAGCGCTCAACTGACGGAAATGTTCTGCGGAAATATAGTTATTGTCCTTATTGGTGTTACCATACATCATACAACGGGCGAACAGTCGTAGGGCAACCTCATGGATGGTGTTGTCCGTTGTGATGATGAGCATCAGGTTGGTGATATTGGTCTGGGAGTTACCACCAGCAGCACCTGTACCACCCTCAATGTTATAGCCGGTAATCATACCCGTATAGATGGTGGTATTGGTGTCGTAGATACGCTCCATGTGACGTGTCAGGAACCACGCCACAATAAGGGCTATCATAGGCAGAATGACTAGATACCAACGTATCTTATACAAAAACCGAACAAGATATCGAAATAAGTCCATAATATAATTGTTCTATTGTTATTCGTTTCAATTTACTTTTTGTTTTTATTGGCTTTTGCTGCCTGCTTGGCAGCTTTCTCCTGAGCCTTGCGCTCAGCTTCCTCCATCTTCTGATATTTCTTGTCTTCAGCAGCGGCTGTCTTTCTTATCTTCTTGTCAATAGCCTTGTTCTCCTTCTTGATTTCCTTTTCGGATTTCTTCTCAGTACTATCCAATGTGATTTCTGTCGTCGTATTGGTCAAAATAGGGGTATGTGAAAGAATCTCCAAAGTAATGATGTCAGTGGTAATCTCCGTTTGCTTGTCTTGGTAGGATTGAACAACAGACAACTCATGCATCTTGGTCCAGGCAAAATCCTCAATACTCATATTGCCTTGATGGAAGTCTTCCAAGTTTAAAGCACCGGCACCCTGATAGATAGCGGCACCTTCACTGGCTGTCTTCAGCGTGATGAGGTCGTTCGTAATCTTAATGAACAAGGTGGCAATTTCCTTCTTCAGTTCCTCATACTCCATGTCCTTCTTATACATGGCTTGATCCACCTCAAGTCTCTTTCTCTTGATAGAACCGGCCAGGTCAAGGATGTCCTCCAGAGGTACGGCTAAATTAACGCCAACATTCCAATAGCTCTGCTCACTGCCCTGATATTGCTGCAGAACCGTAGTGTAGGTGGATGAACCCTGTCCCCACATATCGGTCTTACCGTAACTATAGCTGGCATGACCAGTAATGTAGGAGAAAATGTGCCTCTTTTGCTTTGCTACTTCTGCCTTGGCAAGCTCTTGAGCTTTCTCTAGCGTCAGAATACGGGGACTCTGCTTGGCATTCTCAAAAAGAACAGCCAATGGGGGCAAGTGGAAATTGGAGAAGTTGATTTTGCTCTGTTCACTGGAGTCGAAGAAACCAGCACTAATACCACTCTTGTTGTATTGTGCAAAACCTGTTGACGCCAGTGATGCGATAACGATAATCAGTAAATGTCGCTTTAGTCCGTTCATTATTTGTCTAAATTACATTTTACACATTTTCTTTTTGTACGAATGCTGTCAGCGTACGCAGGATAATTTTCATGTCCAACATGAAGTTATATGTCTGACCGTATGTGATGTCAAGCTGCTTGCGCTCTTCTGCTGACATGTTTCCACCTTTTCCGCGCTCTTCAACTTGCCAAAGGCCAGTGAGACCAGCTGGGGCCATGAATCGGTCGATGCTGCTGTCGACAGTCAATTTTTCTGCTTCATAAAGTGGGAGCGGACGATTGCCCACGATGGACATATCGCCCCTTAAGATGTTTATAAGTTGGGGAAGTTCGTCAATACTGTATTTTCTGATAAAGCGTCCAACCTTCGTAATACGCGGATCGTTCTCAATCTTGACAAAGGCATTGTTGATGTCTTCTTCTTTTTTCTTGCTGAAATCACTTTCTGCCATCACGAAATCATCGCCAACCAGCATGATTTCTTCGTCGCCAATCATCATCATAGACTCCATGCCAGTATCCAGCATGTCTTGCTCGGCCTCTGCACCTAATGGAGCCGTTACGGTCTTGTGCTCTTCTTCTTCGTGATTATCGGCATACTGGTTGTGTTCCTTGCTCAACTCCTTTAGGCGATCTTCCGCGTCGGTATACATGCTACGGAACTTCAGGAAGTCAAATATCGTGTAATTAGTACCTACACGCTTTGACTTGAACAATACTGGACCTTTGCTCTCCACCTTGATGGCAATAGCCGTAATAATGAAAATAGGAGATAAAATAATGATGGCCAGGCCCGAGAAGATGATGTCGAAGAGACGTTTCCAAAGGGGAATCTTGAATTTTAGAATCTTGTGCTTGAATGCCTCGTTGTCGAAAAGAATGTTCTCGCGATCCGAGATGAATTGAATCTTCTTGTTTAATTCGGTGACAGATGCCGTGTTGGCAATTGTATCGTTGATACCGCATTTCATGTATATATTACGCTCCTCAGTCGACATATTGTCTGTTATGAGGATGATATATACATTATGACATTTCTTGCGCAGATAGGTAATGGCCGTGATGTCCTCGTTACGAACATTCCGCTCTATAAAGACGATGAAATGCTCATTCGGGACATGGGGAACGCAAATAGATGCAGCATCCTTATAGGCATTGGTCATACGAACCATCTGCCCAGGGATGTATTTTAGACGTTCCTGAGTTTTGGGGTTGTTACCTAAATATACGACACCTATCATACCATTACCTTATATTTATAGGAAAGGTAATTAATTGGGGAGAATCTTTTTGACGCGAATCTTTAACTCCATGGGATTGAACGGCTTGACGATGTAGTCGACGGCTCCAATCTCCAAAAGACGTATGCGTTCGCTGGTTGAATCCTCACTTGACAACATGATGACGGGTATGTGGCGAAACAATTCATTCTGCTTAATCCACTCCAAGAAGTCATCGCCGCGCATTCCCGGCATGCGAATATCAGATATAATCAAGTCTGGCGTGTTGCCGGCCTGAAGCCATTTGACACCTTGTAGTCCATCGGGGAGCCACTGTACGTCATAATCACTCATCAAGTAGATAGAGAGCACCTTGGCGATGGTCTCTTTGTCATCAAGTATCAGTATTTTCTTTTTCATGATGAATTATATTTTTAGTCTTTCAGTTTCCATTCTATCGTGCAAAGGTAAAAAAATATTTTTAATTGTAGTCAAATAATGATAAAAAAAACACTAAAAAAGGGAAAAAAGTTGGTTTTTAAAAATATTTTAGGGAATTTTGTGGTTGAAAACGTATTATTATTAACGACAATTAATTCATTTTTTATGGCAAACAGATATCTTTTAGGATTTGATGTAGGCAGTTCTTCTGTCAAGGCATCATTGGTAAACGCCGATAGTGGCAAGTGTGTGGCAACGGCTTTTTATCCGGAGAAGGAAGCTCCCATTATGGCTGTCAAAGCTGGTTGGGCAGAGCAGGATCCTCAAATGTGGTGGGATAACGCCAAATTGTCTTTGCGAAAAATTATGTCAGAGGCTGGTGCTTCTGCTGATGAAGTAAAGGCTATTGGTATTTCTTATCAGATGCATGGCTTGGTATGTGTGGACAAAGACCTGAAGGCTCTTCGCCCTGCTATCATTTGGTGTGACTCTCGTGCAGTCCCATACGGTGAGAAAGCTTTTAACGAATTAGGCGCAGAACAGTGCCTGACTCATTTGTTGAACTCACCGGGTAACTTTACTGCTGCCAAGTTGGCTTGGGTAAAGGAAAACGAACCTGACCTGTACAGCAAGATTTATAAGATTATGCTTCCAGGCGACTATATCGCCATGCGTCTTTCTGGCGTAGCCAACACGACGGTTAGTGGTCTTTCCGAAGGAATGTTCTGGGACTTCAAGGAGAATCGCGTTGCTGATTTCCTGATGAAGTATTATGGTTTCGACTCTTCTCTTATTGCGGACATCGTGCCTACGTTCAGTGTTCAGAGCGAGGTTTGTGCTGAGGCTGCTGCTGAACTGGGACTGAAAGCAGGTACACCTATTACATATAGGGGTGGTGACCAGCCTAATAATGCCCTCTCCCTCAATGTACTGAATCCTGGAGAGATTGCTGCTACGGCAGGTACCAGTGGCGTCGTCTATGGTGTGCTGGGCAACGTCAACTATGACCCCAAAAGTCGTGTAAACACCTTTGCACATGTCAACCATACAAGTGAGCAGAACCGTCTGGGCGTTCTGCTGTGTATCAATGGTACAGGTATCCTGAATGCTTGGACACACCGCAATATTACTCCCGAGATTGGCTATGCTGTCCCGAGATTGGCTATGCTGAGATGAATGACCTGGCTGCTAGCGTGCCCATTGGCAGTGAGGGCGTGAAGGTCATCCCGTTTGGCAATGGTGCCGAGCGTGTGCTGGAAAACAAGGAGATTGGCTGTTCCATCAATGGCGTGAACTTCAACAAGCACTCCAAGGCACATCTGGTACGTGCTGCCCAGGAGGGTATTGTCTTCTCGTTCTGCTACGGTATGGAAATCATGCAGCAGATGGGTATGGATATTCAGAAGATCCATGCCGGCAAGGCCAACATGTTCCTGAGCCCGCTGTTCAGAAACACGCTGGCAGGTGTCAGTGGTGCTACCATCGAGCTCTACGATACGGACGGTTCTGTGGGTGCTGCCAAGGGTGCTGGTCTTGGCGCAGGTATCTATGCCAATGCCGACGAAGCCTTCGCTTCTTTGGAGAAGTTGCAGGTTATCGAACCTGATGCGGCTCATCGTGCAGACTATCAGGCCGCATACGCTGCTTGGAAGGAAACGCTGAATGCAAAAATCTAATCTTCGTTTTGAGATAAAGGTAAATCATAAAAGCGGGTGAGAATTAACTCATCCGCTTTTTATGGTAGTTTGCGAAACGACGATGGTGTCATTTCTTCTGGGATTTGAGGGCTGCCAGCGACTCCTTGAGAGCGGCAATCTTCTCTTCGGCATCGCTCTGCTTCTTCCGCTCCATAGCAACGACGGCCTCGGGGGCGTTCTGCACAAAGCGCTCGTTGGAGAGCTTTTTCATGACACCCTGCAGGAAACCCTCCAAATGGTTGAGCTGTGCTTCCTGCTTCTCAATTTCGGCATCGATGTCAATCATCGAACCCAGGGGAACGGCATATTCCACCTTGCCGACCATGAAGGTACTCGCTGTGGCATCCTTCTCGGTGACTGGCGTGATGGCATCGAGGTTGGCCATCTTCACCACTGCGGCAGCATACTGGCCCGTGAGCTGCGAGTTAACCACCTGCAGCGTCAGCTTCTCCTTGTTGGCAATGTTCTTTTGGGCACGGACGGTGCGCACCCCGCTGACCACGAGCTTGATGGTCTCTACATTGTCTAACAGGATGGTTTCATCCTCGTTGGGTGCATTCAGCTTCAGTTCTTGGCGCATGATGCTCTCGCCGGGCTTGCGCTCGTAGAGTGCCTGCCACAGCTCTTCCGTAATGAAGGGCATGAAGGGGTGGAGCATCTTGAGCAGCGTGTCGAAGAAGCCCAGAGTGGCGTCGAAGGTCAAGCGGTTGATGGGCTGTTGCTTACCGTCGATGTAGGCAGGCTTCACCATTTCCAGATACCAGCCCGAGAACTCGTCCCAGAACAGCTTGTAGACAACCATCAGTGCCTCGCTGATGCGGTATTTCGAGAAGAGGTCGTCCAGTTCCGTGGCAGTAGCCTTCAGCTTGGCGTCAAACCATGTCATGGCCAGTTTGTCGGCATCGGTCTGCTCGACGTCGCCCACCTGCCAGCCCTTGACCAGTCGGAAGGCGTTCCATATCTTGTTGTTGAAGTTACGTCCCTGTTCGCACAGTGCCTCGTCGAAGAGAATGTCGTTGCCGGCAGGGGCTGAGAGCATCATGCCCATGCGCACGCCATCGGCACCGAATTTCTCGATGAGTTCAATGGGGTCGGGCGAATTGCCTAATGACTTCGACATCTTGCGTCCCAGCTTGTCACGTACGATTCCGGTGAAGTAGACATGCTTGAAAGGCATCTTGCCCACATATTCATAGCCGGCCATAATCATGCGGGCCACCCAGAAGAAAATGATGTCGGGACCCGTCACCAGATCGCTGGTGGGGTAATAGTAGCTCAATTCCTCGTTGCCGGGGTTGTTGATACCGTCGAACAACGAGATAGGCCACAGCCATGAACTGAACCAAGTGTCGAGGGCATCCTCGTCCTGCCGCAAGTCAGCATCGGTCACCTTCGGGTCCTTCTGCTGGGCCAGCAGAAGGGCCTTTTCACGGGTCTCGGCAACCACGAAGTCGCCAGCCTCATTGTAGTAGTAGGCCGGTATGCGGTGCCCCCACCACAGCTGGCGAGAAATGCACCAATCCTGGATGTTCTCTAACCAGTTCTTATAGGTGTTCTTGTACTTTTCGGGATAGAACTTGATGTCGTCGACCATCACTGGCGGCAGGGCGATGTCGGCAAAATGCTTCATCTTGAGGAACCATTGTAGTGATAGACGTGGCTCGATGGCTGTGTCTGGGTTGCGCTCAGAATAGCCCACTTTGTTGGTGTAGTCCTCGATGCGTTCCATCAGTCCGGCAGCCTGCAAGTCCTTGGCAATCTGTTTGCGGCAGTCCATGCGGTCCATGCCCACGTAGATGGGCGACTGGTCGCTGATGGTGCCGTCGGCATTGAAGATGTCGATGGTCTCCAGGTTGTGCGTCTTGCCCAGCATGTAGTCGTTGGTGTCATGGGCGGGCGTCACTTTCAGACAGCCCGTACCAAACTCGATGTCGACATAGCGATCCTCGATGACGGGAATGACGCGATCCACCAACGGAACGATGACCTTGCGGCCTTTCAGCCATTGGTTCTTGGGATCTTTGGGGTTGATGCACATGGCGGTATCGCCCATGATGGTTTCTGGGCGGGTAGTGGCCACTACAGCATAGTAGCCCTTGTCATCTCTGTGGATGACGTTGCCCTCCTTTTGTAAATCATCTAAATTATCTAAATGTTCTAGACCGTCAACATAGTATTTCAGGTGGAATAGGTGGCTCTTCTCCTCACGATAAATGACCTCCTCAGTAGAAAGAGCTGTCAGCGCCTTGGGGTCCCAGTTGACCATTCGTAGGCCGCGATAGATGAGCCCCTTGTTGTAGAGGTCGACAAAAACCTTGATGACGCTCTCTGAACGCTTCTCGTCCATCGTGAATGCTGTGCGGTCCCAATCGCAGCTGGCACCCAGACGGCGCAACTGCTTCAGGATAATGCCTCCATGCTCGTCAGTCCAGTCCCAGGCATGCTTGAGGAACTCGTCGCGTGTCAGGTCGTGCTTCTTGATGCCCTGTTCTGCGAGTTTCTTCACCACCTTAGCCTCAGTGGCAATAGAAGCGTGGTCGGTGCCAGGCACCCAGCAGGCATTCTTGCCTTCCATGCGTGCACGGCGCACCAGAATGTCCTGAATCGTGTTGTTCAACATGTGTCCCATGTGCAGCACACCTGTCACATTGGGCGGCGGAATGACGATGGTGTAGGGTTGGCGACCATCGGGTTTCGAGGCGAACAATTTGTTGTCCAGCCAGTACTGATACCATTTCGATTCGACCTCTTTTGGGTCGTATTTGCTTGCTAATTCCATATACCTTATTTAAATAATGGGTGCAAAGGTACAATTTTTTTTTCAACTATCAATGGTTGTTTCGTTTTTTTTTCTTACCTTTGCACTTACTATGAAGCAAATGCATACTCGAGAAGAAAAGATGGAGGCTTTTGGACGCCTGCTTGATGTAATGGACACCCTTCGGGAAAAGTGCCCGTGGGATCGTAAGCAGACCAATGATAGCCTGCGCCCTAATACGATAGAAGAAACCTATGAACTTTGCGACGCTCTGATTCGCGATGACCAGCGTGAGATTTGCAAGGAACTGGGCGATGTTCTGTTGCATGTTGTGTTCTACGGCAGGATAGGCGAGGAAAAACAGCAGTTTGACATGGCTGATGTATGCAACAAGCTATGTGAAAAACTGATATTCCGCCATCCCCATGTCTATGGTGAAGCTGTTGCCAAGGACGCAGAAACCGTGCTTGAAAGCTGGGAGCAAATCAAACTGAAGGAAAAAGATGGAAATAAGTCCGTGCTCTCTGGTGTTCCTGCTGCTCTGCCTTCTCTTATCAAGGCATACCGCATTCAGGACAAGGCTCGTAACGTTGGCTTCGACTGGGAAGATAAACAGGACGTCTGGACCAAGGTCCGTGAAGAGTTGGATGAATTGGAGGCGGAACTGAAGCGTGAAGACAAGGTGAAATCTGAACATGAACTTGGTGATTTCCTTTTTGCTGTCATCAATGCTGCCCGGCTTTACAAGCTGAACCCAGACAACGCTTTGGAACTGACCAACCAGAAGTTCATCCGTCGCTTCAACTATATTGAGGAGCATAGCATCAAGTCGAATAGGCCCTTGAAGGAGATGACTTTGGCAGAAATGGATGCCCTATGGAATGAGGCGAAGGCACAAGAATAGAGATTTGAATAATAATAAAAGCTAAAACTATGAAGAAATTAGGAGTTTTTGCAATCATTGCCTGTGTATTGTTGATGATGGGCAGTTGTGGTAATAAGTCTGAGAAGGTTCCTTTTGACAATGGCGATTCCGCTGCTGTTGCCAATGCGGACCCGACTATCTATGGTATTTGCGGTGAGGCTACGTCTATGAATACCCTGCAGTTGATTACGGATATGGGTGATACGCTGAATATCGATATGTCTGTTGCGCAGGAGAATGGCCATGTCTATGGTGGCGTTCAGCCAGGAGACCGTATGGCTGTGCTTGCCAATAATGACCGTTCTGAAGCTGAACTCATTATCAATCAGGCAACGCTGTTAGGCAACTGGGTCATGCCCAATCCGTTAGATGGTTCTGATGAAGTAGGCATTAGCATTAAGGAGGGAGGAATAGCTGAGAGCATAGACCAAGGAAGCATTGCCTATAAAACATGGCGACTGAATCGCGGAAAGTTGGAAATAGTCCAGATACGTGAAGGCGGTAGCGAGGAGGAAGAAACGTACTACTATGACATTGTGAAACTAGGCGCTGACTCATTAGTATATAAAGATGGAGATGAACTTTATGAGTATAGTCGTCAGAAACCCAAGGAAGACCAACACAAGATTGAACTGGAAGATGCCGACAAGGAGTTCTTTATGTAGTGTTTAGTCTCCAATGGAACCGTTCAAAATCCATATCTTAGGATGCGGAAGTGCCTTACCTACCATGCGCCACTATGCCTCGTCGCAAGTGGTGGAGGTGAGGGGGAAACTTTTTATGGTCGATTGTGCGGAAGGTACTCAGATACAATTACGGCGCTCTCGTATTCGCTTCACGAAGTTGGGTGCTGTCTTTATCTCCCATCTTCATGGTGACCATTGTTTTGGATTGATAGGTATGATTAGTACATTCGCCCTGTTGGGACGTACTGCCACTTTGCATGTCTATGCTCCAGCAGAATTAGGCCCTATGTTGGACGCACAGCTGAGTTTGTTCTTTCAGCATGTGGATTTTGAAGTCTCGTTTCATGCCGTAGATACCACCCGGCAGCAGGTCATTTACGAGGATCGTTCAATCACTGTTGAGTCTATTCCGCTTGAGCACCGTATGCCCTGTTGTGGTTTTTTGTTCCGAGAGAAACAGCAGCAACCTCATATCCGACGTGACATGATGGACTTCTATCAGATTCCGATTAGTCAGATTAACAATATCAAGTCTGGCGCTGACTGGATAACCGAGGAAGGGGAGGTGGTGCCTAATAACCGACTGGTAGCCCCGGCAGTTTCTCCCCGTAGCTATGCCTATTGCAGTGATACGCGTTATATTCCATCTCTCCATCAGCGACTGATGGGAGTAAACACGCTTT
This sequence comes from uncultured Prevotellaceae bacterium, assembly GCA_902765585.1. Classification (GTDB taxonomy): domain Bacteria; phylum Bacteroidota; class Bacteroidia; order Bacteroidales; family Bacteroidaceae; genus Prevotella. Next base: position 41,496 of record CACXAG010000032.1, on the reverse strand, counting down.
ATCACGAGAGTACTTACGGTGATGACAGCTTGTTGCGGGCGGAGAAGTATTGGCATTCCACGGCTCGTCAGGCTGCCCAAGTAGCTCACGATGCGGGCGTAGGGAAACTCTTGCTTGGGCATTATTCTTCACGTTATGAAGACGAAAAAGTGCTGCTTGACGAGGCCCGTGAGGTGTTCCCGAATGCCTTTCTGACAGACGAGCAGGATGTTTTTGATGTGTGAAAGCAAATTTTAATGCGAAAAATTTGGTAGTTTCGAAAAATATTAGTACTTTTGCAAAGACTATATAGTGAATTGCTTATGAAGAAACGGCTACTCATCATTTCCCTTGTCACATCATTCGCTTTGACGATGCCTGTCGTCAAAGCCGCTGCCAATGCAGAACCAGCTCCGCTTGAGCAGGCGCAGGACGAGGATATTACCATTTCCGTATCAGGACAGACAGTCTTGGTGAACGGAGCTCAGGGAAAAACATTAGAGGTGATTTCATTGACGGGCCGTCAGGTGTTTACTGTGAAAATTGACAGCCCTTCACAACGCATAGAACTTAACGTACCTAAAGGTTGTTATATATTGAAAATTGGCAAAGTGGCAAGAAAGGTGGCTATACGCTGATACTTGTCATGCTTGTGTTGCTCCTCATGACGGGGTGCAGCAGCTGGGATGCCGGAGGAAATAAACAAATTACAGTGGAGGCGTTTTCTGATATGAGGACGCCTGCTTTTGTTTTTGCCCTTGACGATATTCGTTCTCAACTGCAGGCACAAGTAAAAGCCGATGCAGATAACACTGAGGCAGACCGGCAAACCAGAGGCTACTATCGAAATGCTGCTAATGGACTAATATGGGTTAACCGCATGGGTGTTGACGAACGTGCCGACACGCTGCTGTCGTGGCTGCAACGGGTGGGGGAATCGGGCTTCTCCGAGCGTTCCTTTATGGTAAATGCTATCGAATCAGATTTGCATCGTTTACGTGCGCTTGATTTCGCTGGAGTTAATCAGGACATCAATCATATAGCTGGCAGATTAGAATATAACTTGACTAAGGCTTGTCTGCGTTATTGTTTGGGCCAGCGGTTCGGATTTGCCAACCCTTTCCAACTGTTTAACAGTCTGGATATTGAGAAGCAGGACACATTGCGAAAAGCGACGAAATACCGTATGTTGTATGATGTTGCGATGGACTTGCCTTCCAAGAACTATGCCCATGACGTTCTGCGCAAGGTACTTCAGGACAGTCTGGCGGCCTATCTGCATGAAATACAGCCTTCTGGCCATTATTACCTTCAGCTGAAGGAGATGCTATCCGGTGCATCAACCTCAGAGCTGCGTCGCCGCATTCTGGTGAATATGGAGCGTGCCAGATGGCGCTGTCGCCAATCTATTCCCGATGGCGGCAAACGCATCATTGTCAATATCCCTGCATATCACCTCTACGCCTATGACGGGGTGTCAGTCTTGGATATGCGGGTGGTCTGCGGAACACAGAAAACCAAGACTCCCCAGCTGCGTAGTTATGTGGAATGGATGGAGGTCAACCCTCAATGGATAATCCCTATGAGCATCATCGAGCACGATGTGGCACATCATGCTGGTGACTCTGCCTATTTTGCACGCAATCGTTATAATATCTACGAACGCTCCACCAACAAGCAGATGGCTGTTCATGCTGTGTCCCGTCAGATGTTGCTCAGCGGTAATTACCGGGTTGCCCAGGAGGGGGGTAAGGGAAACTCGCTGGGTCGTATCGTCTTCCGTTTCAAGAATAGCCATTCCGTTTTTCTTCACGACACCTCTAACCCAGGAGCTTTCAACCGCCAGTCACGTGCCGTCTCTCATGGTTGTGTCCGTGTGTCCAAGCCCTTTGAATTGGCTAATTTCATGCTTGACAATCCTGACGAGTGGCTACTCGACCGAATTCGTATTTCAATGGGACTGTCCCCTGAAACGGAACAAGGCATCGATTATATCGCTAATCACCACGAGGAAGACCATAAGCTAATCAGCTTTGTTCCTATAAAGCCTCGCGTACCTCTTTATATTATATATAATACGCTCTGGCCAGATGCGGATGGTGTGCTTCAGACATGGCCTGACGTTTATGGTTATGATGACGTTATTTGGAAACACTTGCAACCATACTTATGAAATGACGAAGATTGACGAACAATTGCTGGTACAACAGCTTTCCGACCCAAAGACGCAGCGAAAGGCGTTTGAGACGGTAGTACGCGAGTATGGCGAAAGACTCTACTGGCAGGTACGCCGTATTGTACTAACACACGATGATGCCGATGATGTTGTCCAAAACGTCTTCATTAAGGCTTGGACGCATCTGGATGACTTCCATAGTGACTCTAAGCTATCTACCTGGCTTTATCGTATTGCCGTCAATGAGAGCATTGATTTTGTGCGACGCAAAAAGAACCAGCTCTCTGTCAGCACAGATGACGTGGAGAGTGGTGTAGCCAACCAGCTGATGGCAGACAACTATTTCGATGGCGACGAGACTGAGGCTCAACTGCAAGAAGCTATCTCACGATTGCCTGATGTACAGCGTATGGTATTCAATATGCGTTATTACGATGAGATGAAATATAGTGAAATCAGCCAGATTCTTCATACCTCTGAGGGAGCGTTGAAGGCATCATACCACATAGCGGTAAAAAAGATTTCTGATTTTTTTAAACAACACGATTAAACCATCGCTGTTTTATATCGTCCAAAGAAAAAAGATTACTAATGGAAAACGAAGAGAGATATATCAAGGAGAAGATAGGGGACAAGTCTCCTTTCCGTGTACCAGAGGACTATTTTGACCAGTTGGCATCGCGTGTAATGAGTCAGTTGCCTGAACAACAAGAGCTGAGTAAGAAATCTATGCAGCAGCCTCGACGTCAGGCTCGTTTGGTTGCCTTGCGTCCGTGGCTCTATGCTGCAGCTTGCGTCATCGCTATTGTGGTTTTGACGCTGACGCTCCATTTCCATCAGCGCGTAGCAGAACCTTTAGAGCAGCCTATGGCTGCCGTATCGACACCAGTCGACGACGAGTATATTGATGACGTTGCCGACTATGTCATGCTTGACAATACGGAGATATACGCCTATCTTGCTGAAAACTAACTAATGAATGAAAGAATGATGAAAAAGTGTGTTTTGGTATTATTGACATTTTGGGTAGTTGTTGCTGCCAGTGCACAGGAGCATAAGTTCTCACCAGAGAAGTTCCAGGCCGACATGGAGGCGTTTTTGACCCGTGAGGCCAACCTCACCCAACAGGAGGCAGCTCGTCTGTTTCCCATCCTCCGTGAGATGCAGCAGAAACAGCGTGCAGTCTATGGCCGTATGCGCAAACTCTCCCAAGAGAAACCTGCCGATGAGGCTGCCTGTGCCAAGGTTATCAGTGAATGTGACAAGATGAATATAGAACTGAAGCAGATTGAACAGCAATATCATAAGAAAATGCTGCAGGAGGTGTCTGCTTTCAAGGTTTCTGCAGTCATTATGGCCGAGAGCCGTTTCCATCGCGATATGATGAAGGGATGGCAGAGAGGTGGTAGGGGCAGGCGCCCTTGATACCACACTTTTCGCAGTGAGGCGTACGTGCCGTACAGACATAGCGTCCATGCAATAATAGCCAATGGTGAGCCCGGGGAATGTCTTCCTCGGGTATGTTTTTTACCAGCTCCTGTTCTACTTTGTAGGGCGTATCGTCCTTGGGCGATACCAGCCCCAGACGGTGGCTGACGCGGAAAACATGGGTATCGACAGCCATTGCCGACTTACCGAAAGCTACACTTTGGATTACATTGGCAGTTTTGCGACCCACACCAGGCAAGTCTAGCAGTTGATTCATGTCCGACGGTATCTCGCCATGATATTCTTCTGCTACGATACGAGCCATCTTTACCAGATGTGTTGCTTTGGAGTTGGGGTAAGATACACTGCTGATGTACTCCAGCACATCCTCTGGCTCAGCCTGGGCCATAGACCGAGCGTCGGGAAAATGCCGAAACAATTCTGGCGTCACCTGATTGATGCGCTTATCTGTACATTGTGCACTCAGGATGACTGCCACCAGCAACTGGAAGACACTGCTGAATTCCAGTTCCGTCTGCACCTCTGGCATCTCCTTGCGGAAGTACTGCAAGATGTATTCGTATCGCTGCTTTCTGTTCATTCGGTCAGCCAATCTGTTGCAGTCGGGCTATATACTTGCCGATGATGTCGAACTCCAGGTTCACTACCGACCCCACCTTAATGTCGCAGAAATTTGTATGTTCGAAAGTGTAGGGGATGATAGCCACTTGGAAGGTATTCTCCGTCGGGTTGCAGACTGTCAGACTGACGCCGTTCACTGTCACCGACCCTTTGTCAACAGTAAAGTAGCCGTTGCGGGCCATGACCTTGTCCTGCTTGTATTCGAAGGTGAAATAAGTACTTCCATTAGCATCCTCTACAGCAGTACACTGTGCAGTCTCGTCTACATGCCCCTGTACGATGTGCCCGTTCAACCTGCCGTTCATCAGCATCGAACGCTCTACGTTCACCTTATCGCCAACCTTCAGCAGTCCTAAGTTTGAGCGCTCAAGCGTCTCCTTCATGGCAGTTACTGTATAGGTACCGTCCTTTATATTGACCACTGTCAGGCATACGCCATTGTGGGCAATGCTCTGATCAATGCCCAGTTCATCGACAAATGAGCAGCGCAATGTGAAATCGATATTCTCTCTGTCTTTCTGTATGGCTACAACAACAGCAAACTCTTCAATAATGCCCGAAAACATAATGCTCAAAAAATTGGAACTATAATGTTAATTATAATGTTAGAGTAAAAAGAAGGGGGCGCCCGATGATGTGATGAAAACTCCTTTGTTAAAAGATTTGAGCGCTCTCCGCCTTTGTAATCCATCGGCCTTGCGGCTTCTCACCGGGGTGAGACTATGGCCCGCCATTGGCAAGAGAAGACATCTCGGTTTTCAATGTCATTTGATGAGTATCCCGATCGAATCGGCACACCCCCTGTTCTTTTATTATTTTCTGCAAAGGTAAGCAAAATATGTCATAACTGTACTCTCGCTACCTATAAAAATCATTAAATCGCTGCAAATTGTTTGTCCTTACTGATTCTATGCGTTGACAGCAATTAAAATTGCTTAAAATGTTTCGCTGTTTCATGAAAAAGTGCTACCTTTGTACGCTGTTTGGAAAAGACAAAAATGCGCTGACGGGCTTTTAAATGCCCTTAAACGCGAAATCGTCTAAAAATATAAAAGGTGCAAAAGAGAAAAAGTAAAGTAAATAATCAATAATGGATCAGACATTAGACAACGACAGAATTGTGAAAATCAACATCGAGGAGGAAATGAAGTCTTCCTATATCGACTACTCCATGTCGGTAATTGTGGCTCGTGCCCTCCCTGATGTCCGTGACGGTTTCAAACCCGTACACCGTCGTATCCTCTATGGTATGATGGGTATCAACAACGTTTCAACTCAACCCTATAAGAAGTGTGCTCGTGTCGTCGGTGAGGTACTGGGTAAGTATCACCCCCACGGTGACGGTTCCGTCTATGGCGCCCTCGTTCGTATGGCTCAGGACTGGAACATGCGCTATACACTGGTAGACGGCCAGGGTAACTTCGGTTCGGTGGACGGTGACTCTCCCGCAGCTATGCGATATACCGAGTGCCGCCTGTCGAAGATGGGTGAGCATATTATGGACGACCTGGAAAAGGACACCGTCGATATGATGAACAACTTTGATGACTCACTGGTAGAGCCCAGCGTCATGCCTACCAAGATTCCTAACCTTCTGGTAAATGGTGGTAACGGTATCGCCGTAGGTATGGCTACCAACATGCCGACCCATAATCTGGGTGAGGTCATCGATGGTTGCTGTGCCTACATTGACAATCCTGACATCGATACCGACGGACTGATGCAGTATATTCCTGGGCCCGACTTTCCTACAGGCGCCTATATCTATGGTCTGCAAGGCGTACGTGATGCCTATGAGACGGGACGTGGCCGCATTGTGATGCGTGCCAAGGCTGAGATTGAAAGCACCGAGACGCACGACAAGATTGTCGTCACTGAGATTCCCTATGGTGTCAACAAGGCTGACCTGGTGAAGTACATTGCCGACCTAGCCAACGAGCACAAGATTGAGGGCGTAGCCAATGTCAACGATGAGTCTGGTCGTCAGGGTATGCGTATCGTCGTGGACTGCAAGCGTGATGCCAATGCTAACGTGTTGCTGAATAAATTGTTCAAGATGACAGCCCTTCAGAGTTCTTTCTCAGTGAATAACATCGCTCTGGTCAAGGGTCGTCCCCGTCTTCTGACACTTAAGGAGTGTGTTAAATATTTCGTAGAGCATCGTCATGACGTCACCATTCGCCGTACCAAGTACGATCTGCGTAAAGCCCAGGAGCGTGCCCACATTTTAGAGGGTTTGATTATTGCCGTCAACAACATCGACGAGGTGGTGCACATTATCAGAAATAGTAAGACTCCCAGCGATGCCCAGCGTAACTTGGAAGCTCGCTTCGAACTCGATGAACTCCAATCGAAGGCTATCGTTGATATGCGTCTCTCTCAGCTTACTGGCCTGCGTGTCGACCAGCTGCATCAGGAGTATGACGATCTCATGAAACTGATTGCCGACTTGGAGGAAATCCTTAACAACCCCGAACGCTGCAAGGAGGTCATGAAACAGGAACTGCAGGAGGTGAAGGATAAGTATGGCGACGAGCGCCGTACAGAAATTATTCCCTTCGACCATGAGTTCAATGCCGAGGACTTCTATCCCGACGATCCCGTGGTTATCACTATCTCGCACATGGGTTACATCAAGCGCACTCATCTGGACGAGTTCCACGAGCAGGGTAGAGGTGGCATGGGCTCGAAGGCTGCCCGCCACCGCGACAACGACTTTGCTGAGTATATCTATCCTGCCACCATGCACAACACCTTATTATTCTTTACGCAGAAGGGTCGTTGCTACTGGCAGAAATGCTATGAGATTCCCGAGGGCGACAAGAACTCGAAGGGCCGTGCTATCCAGAACATGCTGAACATCGAGCCTGACGATGCCGTTAATGCCGTGCTGCGCATCAAGAATTTCAATGATGAAGAGTTCCTGACCAGCCACTATGTCGTATTTGCCACCAAGCAGGGTATCATCAAGAAGACCCGTCTGGATGCCTATAAGAATGTGCGTGCTGCCGGTGTCCGTGCCATCAATGTTAACGAGGGCGACGAGGTGGTAGGCGTACGCCTGACTAATGGCAAGAACGAGTTGCTGCTGGCTAACCGTAACGGACGTGCTGTACGCTTCCATGAAGACCAGGTACGTTCCATGGGCCGTGTCTCTACTGGCGTCATTGGTATGCGCCTTGACGGCGGCGACGACGAGGTTGTAGGCATGGTTTGTGTCAACGATCCGTTGACGGAGACCATCATGGTAGTCAGCGAGAACGGCTATGGTAAGCGTACCGATGTCGACGACTACCGCAAGACGGCTCGTGGTGCCAAGGGTGTCAAGACCTTAGCCATTACCGAGAAGACCGGCCGTTTGGTTGCCATTAAGGTGGTTACTGATGAGAACGACTTGATGATTATCAACAAGTCGGGTGTCCTCATCCGCCTGAAGGTGGCCGATGTCCGCGTCATGGGCCGTGCCACACAGGGTGTTCGCCTCATCAACCTCACCAAGAAAAACGACTCCATTGCTAGCGTCTGCAAGGTGATGTCGTCGCAAGAGGAGGATGTCGAGGAAGCTGAGTTGGCCGATGACAATGCTGATGAAATGGAGATGGGAACGTCAACTCCTGTCATTGACGTGGAATAAATGAGAACTGAAAATATTTGTATAACTGTAATTTAACTAAAGACTTATGAAGAAATTTATGATGATGGCAATGATGTTCGTAGCAAGTGCTACGGCCTTTGCCGGTGACAGCGATGCCCTGAAGGCTGTGCTGAAGTCTAAGAGCTATGCTGAGGCGGCCGAGCTGCTGAAAGCTAATCTGGGTCAGATGGCTGACAATGCTGAGAAAGCCAAGGCTTACAACCATCTGGTGGATCTTGCTATGGATCAGGTCCAGCAGCAGACAGGTACTATTGCCGAGAACCAGCTGGCAGTCCAGATGGGTAACCCCGACAAGCAGAAAGCCTACGACACTTTGGCTTTGGCCGATGGTATCTGCAATGCCATTGAGATGGCTGTTGAGTGCAACAAGTACGACCAGCTTCCCAATGCCAAGGGTAAGGTGGCTCCGAAGTTCGCCGAGAAGAATGCCCAGCGTATTTGGGCCGTTCGTCCCAACCTCGTTAACATTGGCCAGTCGTCAGCTCAGGCAGGTAACGATGCTGGTGTGCTGAAGTATTGGGGTGCCTTTGTTGATTCTGGTGAGGAGCCTTTCTTCTCTGCTATGGATCACAACGCTGAGAAGGAGTATGTCGGACAGGTGGCATTCTTCGCTGGCCGTTATGCCTTCCAGGCTAAGGATCTAGCACGTGCTAACAAGTACTTCGAGGTAGCTAAGCGTGACCCGCAGCAGAAGGCTGAGGCTGTCAACTTCCAACTCTATGCCATGCGCAACAGTCTGAAGGACCGCCAAGACACGCTGGCTTTCATCAACCAGCTGAAGCAGATGTATGAGGCTGAGCCTGAGAATGACGTTATCCTTGACGGCCTGAACGGTATGTACGAGGGCCTGAAGGACAAGGAGGCTCAGCGCACACTGCTTGAGAATCATATTGCCAAGTTCCCCAATTCGTTCGCAGCTCTGGCTAACCGTGGTCTGATGGCTGTTAACGATAATAATGCCGAGGAGGGTGCTAAGTGGCTGCGCAAGGCCAGTGAGGCCAAGCCCGACAATGCTGTAGTGTGGACCTATCTGGGAGCCTGCCTGAGTGTGCTTGCTGCCAACGCCCCCGACAATGCAGCTGCTAATAAGTACTACGACGAGGCAATTGCCGCCTTCGACAAGGCTAAGGAACTCGATCCCACCCGTGCACAGGCCAACTGGGGCTACAACCGCTATCAGGCCTACTACGGACGCTATGGTGCCGACGATCCCAAGACCAAGCAGGCCGAGGAGGACATGAAGAACTAATCTTTGAATCCAATTTTTCTCAAATATAACAAAGCACCCTGTGGGAACTTCCTGCAGGGTGCTTTGTTTCCTATTATGTAGTATTGATCGTTCTTTTTACTATAAACCCAAATCGGTCGTTAGGCCCAATTAGTTCTGGTGATGTCAAAGTCTTCAGTTATCCTCCAGAGTCCAAGGAATGCCTGCCGCTGATTTATCCCAATTCAGTCTAACGACCGATTTGGGTTAAAACTATATTGTTTTAGATTCGTTCCTTTTTCTTGACTTCGGCGGTTTTAACATTTCAGAGAGGTTGACTCTCTTGAAACCCCTGTCCATACCCTATCCAAGCATTACTCAGGCAATCCAAGGCAAATGTCAGCATTTTAAGCTTGGGTACACCTTGGGTACACCTTGGCTACACCTTGGGTAGAGTATGTAAAGGAAAAAGTGTTTTTTCCACTAACTAACACATCCGAAAATACCAGAATTGGCTAACTGGCGCGCGAGCAGGGTGACGCATCGCCGAAGTCAGGAGATTCGTTCCTTTTTGAATAACGTCGAGAGCCGACATCCACCGCAGGATGCCGGCTCTCTTCTGGTTGCGAAGGTGGCAATAATTCCCATTGCACCCCTGTAACGGGGTTCCGGGTCGTCTGGAAAGTCCGTTGCACCCCTGTAACGGGGTTCCGGGTCGTCTGGAAAGTCCGTTGCACCCCTGAAATGAGGTTTCCGGATCGTCTGGAAGGCCGTTGCACCCCTGAAATGAGGTTTCCGGACCGTCCGGAAATGCCGTTGCACCCCTGAAATGGAGTTTCCGGACCTTCCGGAAGTCCGTTGCACCCCTGTAATGAGGTTTCCGGACCGTCCGGAAGTCCGTTGCACCCCTGTAATGAGGTTCCGGACCTTCCGGAAGTCCGTTGCACCCCTGTAATGGGTGCTACTGTATACTCCTTTGGTATAGTTTGGCGGCTAATGCGCCGCTGATGTTATGCCATACGCTGAACACAGCGCCTGGGATGGTTGCCAAGGGATAGGCGGCGAAATGCATGACGGCCAGCGACGAGGCGAGACCGCTGTTCTGCATGCCCACCTCGATGCTGAGGGCTACACACTTGGGGCGTGGCAGGCGCAGCAGGCGGCCTATCAGGAAACCAATGGAAAGTCCGAGCAAGTTGTGAACCATCACCACCAGGACGACCACCAAGCCTCCGAGCAGTAGCCGGTCGGCATTATGTGACACAACGATACCCACTACAAACGCTATAACTATCGACGAAAAAGCTGGTAGATAGGGTGTCACATTTTTAGTAATATGGGGCAGGAAACGCTGGCACAGCAGACCGATGACGATGGGCAAAATAACCACATAGACAATGCTTTGCAGCATGCCGATGGTGTCTACGTCGACCATTGTGCCTGCTATCAGCCACACCAGCAGGGGTGTCAGCACGGGAGCTAGTAGCGTAGAGGTAGCCGTCATACCTACTGACAATGCCAGGTCGCCCTTTGCCAGATAGGTGATGACATTGGATGCCGTACCGCCTGGGCAGCAGCCAACGAGGATGACGCCCAGCGCCAACTCCTTGGGCAGCGCAAAGGCCCACGTCAGTCCCCAGGCCAGTAGGGGCATCACCGTAAACTGCGCCAGACAGCCTATCAGGATGTCCTTGGGACGGCTCAGCACGATTTTGAAATCCTGTGGCGAGAGCGTCAGACCCATACCGAACATGATGACACCCAGCATCGGATTGATGCTCCAAGTGTCTATCCACGTAAAAGTTGTCGGTACAAGTATAGCAATGACCGCTACTACCACTACCAATAGTCCCATAAGCAGTTATGAAACTTTCGTTCAGAACTTGTAGGCGATTTCGAACATCATCCATCGGCCGCGCTGGGGCACGAGGCACGTCGACATGCCGCCCTGGCTGTAGTGGTGGTTGAAGAGGTTCTTGATGTTGGCGGTCAGCGTCAGGTTGCGCCACCGGTAGCTGGCGCCGATGTCGAAGAGGACGCGGGCGGGTAGCGTCTTGTTGACTTGAATCTTGTCTTGCAGCTCTTGGGCTGTGGTGCGGAGGAGCGCTATCTCGTCTTGCATCTTCTGTAACACCTCAAGGTCACAGTCGGGGTCGCTCAGATACTCATCGAGTTCGTCCACTTTATCCATCCAAATGGAGAGCGTGGCCTGATAGTAGGCGTAAGTTATAATGTCGATGTAATTGGTGTGCTGGCGTCCCTCGAAGCCGATGTGGGTGTGCAGCCTCAAGTTGCGCGTCGCCTGCCAGGCTACGACGCCGTTGGCGGTGAGCTGGGGGATGTTCAGGGCATGATTATAGTCGGTGCCGGCCTGCTGGTTGTGGGAGATGTCCTGCCACGTGGCGTTGAGGTGTGCCGACAGTCGGCGTCGCTGGTAGCTGGCCGACAGTTCCAGACCGTAGGTGTTGATGTTGCCGCTGTTGGAGTGCTCTATGAGGTAGGGCACGATGAGGTCGCGTGCGTGGTTATAGAAGGCGTTAAGCTCGAAGTTGAGTCCGGGCACCCACTGGGTGGCGCCGAAGGTGAACTGCCAGGAGTAGAGCGATTCGGGATCCAGGTCTTCAGCATACTGGGTGAAGCCCATGAAGTTTGCCAGAAAGAGGTTGGTCTTGCGGTACAGGTAGGGTGCGTCGATGAAGGCTTTCGAGTAGCTGAGCTTCAGGTTCCACTTGGGCTGCACGTAGATGAGTGCCAGTCGGGGCGACGTCTCGCGTATCTTGGTGTCGTTGTAGCGGTTCTTGTAGTCGAAGCGCAGGCCGGCATTGAGGATGAACGAGCGCCAGTGGTGCTTCATCTGCACGAATCCGTTCATGTTGCTCTCGTGGCCCTTGCCCAGAATGGGTATGCTGTCGTTCTCGACAGCCTGCTTGGTGAAGTCGTAGCCGAAGTTGTAGCGCACGTCGTCGAGCTCGAAGTAGCTGTATTCGACTCCGAAGGTGAGCAGCCCGCGGTGGGTGTCGTTGTCGGCATAGCTCCAGTCGCCCTGCAGTTTGCCGCCGATGGTGTGCTCTTGTCCGTTGAGGTAGCGCGAGATGCCGCCGTGTCCGCTGAGCTGCTGCTGGATGCCATCCGGTACGGGCAGCACCTTGGCCATCGCAGACACTTCGGGTTCGCTGATGATTTGGTAGTGAGTGAGGTCGCTGTTGTCGTAGGTTGCCGTACCTTTCAGCCATACGTTACCTACCTTTCCGCTATAGCTCAGGTTTGCGTGGTGCGAGATGTTGGCAAAGCTGGGAGCCAGTCCGTTTTGTGTGCGGTACTTGTTGAGGGTGTAGGGCGAGAAGGTGTAGCTCATGGTGAAGGGCGAGATGACCTGCGACGAAGTGGAGTTGTAGAGGAACTGCAGGCCCCTGTACTTCATCTGTACGCCGAAGTCGTAGCTGGGCTCGGGGCCGATGCCGCCGATGGTGACGTCGCCATCTATCATCTGCATACCAGTCTCTTCCCGAGGAATATACACACTTTCACCCTTGGCCCTGTAGAGGCTGCCCCACACGAGCAGATCGAGGTCGAAGTAGCGCTTGCCGAAGAGCAGATTGCCCTTGATTTGTCCGTAACTGCCGATGCCGGCCTTGGCCTCCACGCCGTCCACGTCGGCACCCTGCTGGGTGATGACATTGACGACTGCCGTCAGCGACACACCGCCGTAGAGCGACGATGCAGGTCCACGCAGCACCTCTATCTGCTTCACCTTCTCTAAGGAGATGCTGAAGTCGGGTGAGGCGATGTTAGTGGCAAAGCTATTTAGCCGGTGTCCGTTCAGCATGATGAGTATCTTCTCCTGCCCGTTGCTGTAGATGCCGCGCATGGCAATGTTGATGTCATCGTTACAGTCTACGATGTTCATGCCCGGCACGTAGGTTGCCAGCACCTCCTGCAGGTTGCGGGCACCGCAGTCCTGTATCATCTCTTGGGTGATAAGCGTCGTGGGCACAGGCACCTCGTTCAGCTGCTCAGCCTGACTCGATGCGGTGGTGATGGTGGCAGTGCGACCGACCTTGATGTTCTCCACCATGTCGATGAAACGCTGCGGGTCGGAGGCTGTCGTACTGTAATAGGGGTTCTCGTCCAGCATCATCCGCACGTATTCTTCGGCGGCATCATCCTGGTCGAGTCCCAGGCAGCATAGCGACAACATGCGGTAGGCACTCATGCGCAGACCGAGGGGGAAGTCGGAGAGATTGTCCTTCAGCGATTGCTGTGCCTCCTCTAACCGGCCTATGTTGTAGTCCTGTTCAGCCCGGTCGTAGATGCCTCGGTAGCGTTCCGTCTCGCTCTGCGCCAAGGAAGTTAAAGGTAAAAGGGCAAAAAGGCTAAAAAGTAAAAAGGTATAAGGGTATAGGGGTGAAATCCTTTTCACCCAAACTTTCATCTTATAGTATATATGCGTAAACATCAGCCTGTGCTTTTTACTTTTTTCCTTTTACTATTTTAATCCTTCAATTTTTCAATTCTTCAACCTTTTTTGATGGGGATGGTGATGTTGAAGGTGGCGCCCTGTCCGAGTTCCGACTGGAAGGTGAGCTGTCCGTGGTGCTTCTGTTCGACGATGTCGCGGGTGATGCCCATGCCCAATCCTGTTCCCTGGCCTGCTGGCTTGGTGGTGAAGAAATTCTCGTAGAGCCGCTGCTTCACTTCGTCGCTCATGCCCTCGCCGTTGTCGCTGATGGTGATGGTCAACTGACCGTCCTGTGCTGCGATGCTCACGCCAATCTGCGGTTTGTAGTCGTCGCCCTCGCTCTGGCTCTGGCTGCGCTTGTAAACGCTGTAGCAGGCGTTGTTCATCAGGTTTAACACGGCGCGGCTGAGGTCCTGTGGAATAACCATCATGCGTGGCAGTTCGGTGGGATAGTCCTCGTGGATGCCGATGTTGAAGCGCTTGTTGTTGGCGCGCATGGCGTGGTAGGAGAGCCATACGTACTCGTGGACAAGGTGGATGACGTCGGTACTGATGAACTCGTCCTCCTTGCCGCGTGACACGAGCAGAATGCCCTGTATGATGCTGATGGCGCGCTCACCGTGCTCCACGATTTTCGACATGTTTTCGCGCAGGTCGGCAACGATGTCATCCACATCCTCGCAGTCGGCGGCAGGCAACTTGTCTTTGTTGTCCTCGACAATCTCCATCAGGTCCCGAAGAAGCTTGTCTGACATCTTGCTGAAGTTGATGACGAAGTTCAGCGGGTTCTGTATCTCATGGGCAATGCCCGCACTGAGCAGTCCCAGCGAGGCCAGCTTCTCCTGCTGTTTCAGCTGTTGCTGTAAGATTTCAACGTTTTGTTCCATATGGCAATGTGATGATGAATTCGGTATATTGGTTCTTCTCAGACTCCACGGTGATGGTGCCGCCGTGGTTCTGGATAATCTCGTGACTTAGGTAGAGACCCACGCCCGACGCCTCCGCCGTGGTCTTGGTGGTGAAGAAGGGGTCGAAGATCTTGTTGATGATGCCCTGCTCGATGCCGATGCCGTTATCGCGGAACACCAGCGTCACCCGGTTGTCGTCCAGACGGGTGTGCAGCGAGATTTCGGGCTGATAGTGGGTGCCCTGCGGCGTACGCTGCGACTTTTTGGCCACGGCATAGACGGCATTGCTCAGCATGTTCATGAAGGTCTTGCTGAGCTGTTGGGCATTGCCGTTGATTTCTATGGCCTGTGATGGGATGTCGAAGGTGGTGTGGATGCCGTACTGCTTGATTTCGGGGTCGAAGTACTTGCGCACCATCTCCTCGTTCTGATGGAGTAGGGCTGTCAAGTTCATGGCGACGATGCCGCCCGAGCGGTCTTTCAGCATCTCCTCCATGGCTTTCAGCGTGCGGGTGGTGCTGGCACCGTGTTCGCCTACCTTCTGTAGGTTGCCTTTCAGCATGTCCAGCACGTCCATGGTGTCGTCGTAGTTGTCGGGGTCTATGTGTTCCTTTTCGTCCTCGATGTTAGCGCGGACGTCGCCCACGAGTCCTTCCGACAGCTTGGCGAAGTTGTTGATGTAGTTCAGCGGGTTCAGAATGCGGTCTATGAGTCCCTGCGTCAGCTTACCCACTGTCGCCATTTTCTCGAGGCGTACCACCTCAGTAGTGCGTTCGCTAACGATGTGCTCCAGCCGGTTCTTGTCCCTTTCGAGCTTGCGCAACCGTAGCTGCAGCAGCAGATAGATGAGGAAGGCTGCCAGCAGCAGGTAGAGCAGTATCATGTACCAGCGCCAGTACCACGGATAGTCGATGCTGAAACTGATGCCGACGATGTCGGACATGTGTCCGAAGGCGTCGCGGGCCTGTACCTCGAACAGGAAGTTGCCGTTGGGCAGGTTGCTGTACTCCTCTTTTGTATAGGGTTCCCATACGCTCCATTGTCCGCCGTTCATGCGGGTACGATACTGTGTCTTCAGCAGCAGCGACGGGAAGTCGATAGAGTAGTTGAAGACGATATGTCGTTCATCGCTCGACAGTTGCGGCAAACTGGCAGGCTGCGGGCCATAGCCGCCCCACAGAACACTGTCGCCGCGCAGCAGGACGGAGCGTAGTAGCAGTCGCGGCTTCTCCACGCGGAATTTATCGCGATGTACGCGGTCGACAATGTTGATACCTTTGTCACCACCCATCCACAGCAGCTTCTCGTCGCGCATCATGGCACGTACCGAGTAGTCCATCAGTGGGTAGACGGCAGCGGACAGCTCGCTGTCCACGGCACCGTTGTGGAAGGCGTAGAGGCACTTGCCCTTGTTGTCGGTGAGCCACGTGACACCCTGCTGGTCAAGGTAGGAGAACAGCGGGTAGCTAATGGGTCGTGTGGTGTTGGCACCGATAGGCATCAGGATGTTGCCGAAGTCCACCAGTGTCGAGATTTCGTCCTTGTCGCCCTTGCCGAAGGGCTCGAAGTCGCCGTTGGCTTGGCTCTTCCATAGTCTGCCGTAGAGGTTCTGCAGCCAGATGGTGCCCTCCTTGTCGCGTACTATCTTCGTCACCTTCTCAATGTCGTTCAACCGACGGTGCTCCTTGCCACTGTGGTAGTAGAGTCCATCGGCCTCGCCGCAGTAGAAGGCGTCGTTGCCATCGGGAAGCACCGACAGCGTGTGCCCTGTAGTCAGTTGGGTGATGCTCTGGTTGGCACCGATGCGGTAGACGCCGCCCGACGTTGCTGCCAGCAGCGAACCGCCCTGCCGTATCAGTTGCCAGCAGGCGTGGTTGACGGCAGTAACGGGCTGAAATAGTTTGCCCTGTAGTTGGAACAGTCCGCTCAGTGTGCCTGCGTAGACGCTGCCGCCGAACTTCTCGATGGCCAGCACCTCGCCACGCAGTCCCTCATGGTCAGTTAAGTGTCTGTAGATGGAGGGGAAGGCAATGCAGAAGATGCCGTTGTCTGTGGCTCCCCACAGTAGTCCGTGGCGGTTGTAGTCCATGTGGTTGACATTGTTGGAGCACAGTCCGTTCTGCTCGGTGACGCGGAACAGTTCTTTCCCTGTGCTGTCGACGAATATGACGCCGTCGCCATTCGTTGATAGGGCTTGCAGGCCTTCGTCCAGATCTTCGACCTGGGTGATGTCAGCCTCCACTTGATATTTCTTGCGGTTCGACGTGGGACTGGTCATACCAGCAGCCAGGGAGTAACTGTCGTCTTGGGCAGCATATACATTCTTGTCGCTGGTCAGAAAGTAGACATTACCATTCTTTTCCCAAATCCATTGCACCTCGCCTTGGAAGGGCTGCTTCGATGGGCAGGGTTGCATGTAGAGGTTGCCGTTAGCATCCGTCTTCAGGTAGCCGAAGTAGTTGTAGCCGCCCGTCCATAGCGTCCCCTTGGAATCCTGGAATACAGCGGTGATGCGAGTGATGCCAGGCGTGTAGATGATGCGCCAGTCGGCATTGTCATAATATAGCAGTCCCTCGAAGTTGGCCACATATACTGAGCCATCGTTGGCAGCGATGATGTCGTTGTTCATGTTGTGCGCCTTGTATTCGGTAGCTGGGAAGTTGCGCAGGTATGGGATTCCCTGAGCCAGAGTGAATAAAGGGATAAAGGTAAAAAGGTAAAAAGCTAAAAAGCTAAAAAGGTATAGAGGTGAAATCCCTTTCACCCAACCTTTCACCTTGTTATATATATGCGTAAACATCGGTCTGTGCATTTTACTTTTTAACCTTTTTATTTTTTTACCTCTTCATACGGCACATTACGGCCTACGTAGTAGTTCCATTCCTCCCGTGTCATGTTACGCTTCAACTTGGCCCGCAGGCGGCGTAGCATCTCAGGTACGGAGATGAGGGCTCGCGTTAGGTTGCCGTTCTGGTCGCCCGACCAGACGAAATACTTCTGCAGGTCGAAAGTGAAGTTGATGATCCATCCTTTCGTGGTGAACAACGGCATGGGGATAATTTTAGCACTGTTTGTGAGCCAGAGGTTCAGCGTGCCGTCGTAACTCGACGAGTAGAGCCGGTTGCCGTCAGCCTTGACCTTCGAGATGCGTGAAAGGTGACCCACCAGTCGCGTCTGCTGGCCCTTGCCGTTCATGATGTTGATGCTGCCGTCGCTCATACCGTAGACTGTCAGGTGCTGGTTGCTCGATTCGACGTATGCTGTCACCTGTCCTTTGAAAGGCACCTGGCTCGTGACGATGTTCGAGAAACTCTTTACGATGTGCATGCGTCCTTTGTCGTCGAAGATGATGGGGTAGTTGTCAGTGCGGCTGGCACACACTATATGGAAGGGCAGTTTCTTCTCCTGTATGATGGTACGTTTCTCGGTGTCGAGCAGCGCCATACCTTCTTCGCCAAAGAGAATAAATTGTCTGTCGGTTGTATCCAGCTCCTTGAGATTCTGAATATTGACCGTTAAGACCTGGACCTTTTTGTCAGGGTCTATGATAATGAGATGTCCCGAACGGCTCAAAGCATAGATGACATTCCTCAAACGGTCTATGTAGATGTCGCGGAAGTCGTAACGCGGATTGCTGACCAGGGTCTCGCTGGTCAGCTGGTTGCTGGCAATGTTTGTATGCTTGACAACTTCTCCGTAGGTGCTGCAGGTCACCATGTACGCCGACTTGTCGTCAGAGAAGGCGATGTCGGTGATGCTGCCTTTGTGCTTGTTCCAGACGGTCTTGTTCTGGCTGGTCATAGCCAGCGCCTGATAGACGGTGGGGTAGTAGATGTCGCCGTGGTAGCGGTTCGTGAACATACATGCCGTCTGTGCCAGCAGGTCGGCAATTTCGTGGTTGTCAGCCATGAACTGCGTGACGGCACTCTGGCCGAGGTTACGCGCCAGACTGATGTATGTCAGCGTGTCGGCAACACGTTTCGACTGTTCTGCCTCGCTGCGCTGCTGTTCGGCAATGCGCCGCTGACTTTGGGCCACCTCCGAGGCTTCTAAGGCATGCTGCTCGGCAACAAGGGCGTTCTGACGCTCTGCCTCAGCCTTGCGGCGCATTTCCTCCGCAACCATCTTCTGTTCGATTGCTTCCTCGCGCTGTTCGTCGCTGATGCGGCGCTCCTCGTTGGCAATTTCTTCCATCTGGGCATTGACACTCTGCATCACCGCCGACCGCTTCTCCTCCTGGGTCAGCTTCTCCAAACGTTCCTGCAGGTACAGGTTCTGTTCGGCAAGCCGCTGTCGGCTCTGGTATCCGACAATGACAATGACACCCAACAGCGCGATTGCTGCCAGGGCTGCGGCGGTGATGATCTTGCCAGATGTCTTCATGCTTTGCGTTTCAGGGCCATGATGGTTATGTCGTCACTCTGCGGTGCTTCGCCGGCAAAGGCCTTCACGTCGTTCATTTGTGCTTCGATAATGGAGCGGCAGTCCTGGCCTTTCTGCTGTTGCAGTAGCTGCTGCATGCGTTCGTCGCCATATTCCTGGAAGTTGCTGTCGAAGGCTTCGTTCACGCCGTCGGTATACATCACCAGCGTGTCGCCAATGCCTAACTGGGCCTTGGCACTCTGGTAGTTCCAGTCCTCGATAGCTCCCACCATGCAGTTGGTACTGGTTGGCATCATCTCCACCTGACCGTTGGCTTTCAGGATGTAGGGGGCGTTGTGTCCGCCGTTGCAGTACTGCAACTCGCCGGTGCGGATGTCGTAGATGGCATAGAATACGGTGACGAACATCGAGTCGACGGACTCCTTGCTCAGCAACTCGTTCGACTTCGTCAGACAGTCGCCCGGCGTCATGCCCTGTAGGGCCACGGTGCGGATGAGGGTACGGCTGACCGCCATGAAGATGGCAGCAGGGATGCCCTTGCCGCTGACGTCGGCAATGACAACGCCGATGTGGTCGGCATCGATGCGGAAGAAGTCGTAGAAGTCGCCGCCGACATCCTTGGCAGGCATCATCGTGGCTGCCAGGTCCAACTGCGCCTCGTTTTCTGGGAAGGGCGGGAAGATGCGTGGCAGGATGGCCTGCTGTATTTCAGCAGCTACTGCCAGGTCGGTCTTCAGCGACTCCAACTGCGAGTGCTCTTCCTGTGCCTTGCGGATGTATTCTATCTGCTCGATGGCCTTCTGTATAGTGACGCTCAGGTCGTCGAGGTCGATAGGCTTCGTGGCAAAGTCGAAGGCACCATTATTCATCGCCGAGCGGATGTTTCCCATGTCGCCATAGGCCGATACCATGATACACTTCATGGCTGGGTTCTGCATCTCGTTGATTTTCGTCAGCAGCGTCAGTCCGTCCATCTCGGGCATATTGATGTCGCTCAGGATGATGTTGATGTCTTTTTGGTTCAGCAGGACGGTGAGGGCCTCCAGTCCGTTGTGGGCAAAGAAGAATTCGTATTCTCCCTTGCGGATCTGCCGGCGGAAATATTGGGTCAGCAACAACTCGAGATCCATCTCGTCGTCTACGCTCAGTATCTTTACTGGTTTCATATCTTGTTGGAAGTTTAGTGTTTATTCATCTTTTCATCTTTCATCTTCAAAGCGTTCCTTTCGTTGAGGGCAGCTCGTAGTGGTAAACGTCGCGGCGCACAGCCATCTTCAGCGAACGGGCCAGAGCCTTGAAGATGCCCTCTATCTTGTGGTGCTCGTTCTGGCCCTCGGCACGGATATTGAGGTTCATCTTGGCAGCATCGCTCAGGCTTTTGAAGAAATGCAGGAACATCTCCGTAGGCATTTCGCCGATGCGTTCGCGGTGGAACTCGGCATCCCAGACCAACCACGGACGGCCGCCGAAGTCGAGGGCTACTGAGCACAGGCAGTCGTCCATGGGCAGGCAGTAGCCATAGCGCTCGATGCCGCGTTTGTCGCCCAGCGCCTTGAGCAGGCATTCGCCTAAGGCCAGGGCGGTGTCCTCAATGGTGTGGTGCTCGTCAACGTGCAGGTCACCTTGGCAGTGTACGGTGAGGTCTATCATGCCGTGCTTGCCAATCTGTTCGAGCATGTGGTCGAAGAAACCCAGCCCGGTCTGGATGTCGCAGCTGCCACGTCCGTCAAGGTCAACCTTCACCAGGATGTCAGTCTCCTTGGTGGTGCGGCGCACCTCGGCCTTGCGCTCGCCGCCGAAGGCAATGGCAACAGCCCGTTCCCACGACGCCCCGCTGTCGGCGGTTTCCCCGTCCGTCTTGTTGTCGGCGGTTTTGCCGTCGACATCACTGTCAATCTTCAGGAACTTGCACCCGATGTTTTCGGCAAACTTCCTGTCCGTCTCGCGGTCTCCGATGACGTAGCTGCCCTGAATGTCGTAGTCGGGGTTGTCGATGTATTTCTGTACCAGTCCCGTGTTGGGCTTGCGCGTCGGGGCGTTGTCCTCCGGGAAGTGGGGGTCGATGAGAATGTCGTCGAATACCACCCCTTCGCCTTTCAGCGTGTCGAGGATGAAGTTGTGGACGGGCCAGAAGGTTTCCTCGGGGAATGCCGGGGTTCCCAGACCGTCCTGGTTGCTGACCATGACAAATTCGTAGTCCGTATGCTGGCGCAGGAATGCGAGGCTGCTGATGGCCTTAGGCACGAACTTCAGCTTCTCGAAGGCGTCAATCTGCTCGTCTGCCGGCTCGCGGATAATGGTGCCGTCACGGTCGATGAACAATATCTTTTTCATGTCCTTTCTTTTATTCAACTTTTCAATTTTTCAACTTTTCCTGCTCTTGCGCCTCGATGGAGCCGTATACATAATAGTTGTGTACCAGCGCTACCTGGCTGACGTAAAATTCGATGAAGCAGCACAGCGTGAAGGTGACGAAGGTCAGTGGCGTCATGTACGTCGGCATGCCCAACGGGTCGCCCAGCAGCAGTCCAGTATGTGCCGTCTGGTTGGCGAGGTTCAGGATGTGGGCTGGCATCATCACGACGAGACTGATTAGTTCGATGACGAGGATGCTGACAAAGAATACCAGGAACATCATGCCCCAGTGGCGCAGACCGCTGCCGTAATGCTGCGACAGTGTGCGCCAGTAGCCGCTGGGCGCCTCCATGATGTACTTCATGAGCACATGCAGCAGAGGCAGGGCAAAGGCTGCGATGATGATGGAGTAGACGACGGTGACTGCCATGACGGTGATCATCCGTCCGTGCAGCAGTTCAGGCTGTGTCATGGCGACAGCTACCATCAAGGCGCTGATGAGCAGCGAGGGCAGCATGACGACAAGTAGCGTGAGGAATACTCCCTTCAGCGTGCGGCCCATCAGTTTCGGACTGGCAGTGAGCCAGTGGGGCGGGGTAGTGATGGTGCCCGTCTCGCAATGTTCCTTCAACTTGGCCAAGATGGTGGCCGACGCCAGTGCTAGCGTGGCTAATGCCAGCAGCGAGAGTCCGATGAGCGCCAGCAGGGTGAGTCCGTACTGCAGCAGCGGTTCGATGAAGATGCCCTGATAGGCCGTCAGCTGTTGCAGCAGTACCATCGAGAGTTCGGGAATGCGGATAGCTGCCAGCGTTCCTAAGGCGCCACAGCTCAGCGCGTAGAGCAGTGCCATCTGCCAGGAAGCCTTGAACAGACGGCGGAAATTTTCCGTATAGAGGCGGAAACCTGAGGCCAGCACGCTACGGTAGCTGCGGGCCTTCAAGAGCGCCAAATCTTGTTGTTTTTCCATTGCTAATATGCTAATACGGTGCAAAGATACGAAATTTCTTTAAACTGCACGCGCTAAACTCTAAACTTTTTTGTATCTTTGCACGCGAATTATGAAAATCATCAAGTGGGGCTTCATCGGATGTGGTGAAGTGACAGAGAAAAAGAGCGGCCCGGCATTTTCGCAAGTAGAGGGCTCGTGCGTGGTGGCTGTGATGAGCCGCTACGAGAAAAAGACACGCAGCTATGCTGAGCGTCACGGCGTGCCGCGGTGGTATACCGATGCCCAGGAACTGATAGACGACGCAGACGTCAATGCCGTCTACATTGCCACGCCGCCGTCGAGTCATGCCACCTTTGCCATCATGGCGATGAAGGCCGGCAAACCGGTCTATGTGGAGAAACCGTTGGCGGCATCCTACGAGGACTGTGCCCGCATCAACCGCATCTCGGAACAGACGGGCGTGCCGTGCTTCGTGGCGTACTACCGCCGCTACCTGCCCTACTTCGGGAAGGTCAAGGAGATTATCGACCGCGGCGTCATCGGAAAGGTCGTCAACGTACAGGTGCGCTTCGCCGTTCCGCCCCGTGAGCTGGACTACAGCAAGGGCGACCAGTTGCCGTGGCGCCTGCAGCCCGACATTGCTGGCGGCGGCTATTTCTACGACCTGGCTCCCCACCAGCTCGACTTGCTGCAACACTATTTCGGCGTCATCATCGAGGCCCGTGGCATCTGTGCCAACCGAGGCGGACTCTATGAGGCCGAGGACTCCGTCAGTGCCTGCTTCGAGTTTGAGAACGGACTGCCCGGCTCCGGCTCGTGGTGCTTCGTAGCCCATGAGTCGGCCCGCGAAGACCGCATCGACCTGACGGGCGACCGCGGTTCCGTGTCGTTCTCCGTCTTCGACTACCAGCCCATCCGACTGCATACCCTATATGGTGAAGAGAGCTTTGCCGTGCCCAATCCGCCGCACGTCCAGTCGCCCCTCATCAAGAACGTGATAGAACACTTGCAGGGCATTGACCTCTGCCAGTGTACCAGTGTCTCTGCTACGCCCGTCAATTGGGCGCTGGACCGTATCTTAGGAAAATTCTGAGCCGATGCGCAGCGGGTGGGTCGTGATATTGCTGATGATGAGCCTGACGGCATGGGCCGCCGACAGCTTGCAGACGGTACAGCCCGACCGCATGGAAACGGTACAGCCCGACCGCATGGAAACGGTACAGCCCGACCGTAAGGAAGGATGGCTGCGGCGCACCCTCCGCAGCTTTGGCGAAATAGACACCGCCTACGTCGAGCCGCAGCACTACAACTGGGCGCTCATGCTGCAGTCTATCAACACCTACGACTACTACCGATTGGGTACGACAGGCAGCAACCGGCAATCCCTCTCGCTCGCACCTACCATCGGTGTCCGGATGGGGCCCTACTTCGGGTGGCGGTGGGTGTTCTTAGGCTACACCTTCGACCTGCGCAACTTCAACCTGTTCAGCGGAACACGTAAGCTGGAGATTGACGCCAGCATCTATAGTGCACAGATTGGCGCCGACGTGTTCTACCGCCGTTCCGTCGATGACTACAAGATACGCCGGGTCAGCTTGGGACGCAACATCGATACGACGCCGTTGGAGGGACTGTCGTTCGACGGACTCAGCGTCAGCATCACCGGCTTCAACCTCTACTACATCTTCAACCACAAGCGTTTCTCCTATCCTGCGGCCTTTGCGCAGAGCACGCGACAGAAGATGAGCTGCGGTTCGTGGATGGCAGGCATCGGATATACGCACCATAGCGTGACCTTCGACTACGCCAAGATGGAGTCGGTCATCAGGCAGCGGCTTGGCGAGGAGGTGAAGCTGGACAGCGGCCTGATGTTCAACGACGTCAAATACCGCGACATCAGCGCCTCCGTGGGCTATTCCTACAACTGGGTGTTTGCCCGCAACTTCCTGCTATGCTCCAGTCTGGCGCTGGCACTGGCCTACAAGTCGTCGACTGGTGAGACGGCGACGGAACAGGACCGGGGCTTCGACTTTGCCAACTTCAACGTCGACGGCATCGCACGCTTGGCCATAGTCTGGAACAACGACCGATTCTATGCCGGCGCCTCGGCAGTGGCCCGCGCCTACAACTACCGCAAGTCGCGATTTGCTGCCAACAACATCTTCGGCGATTTGTGTATCTATGTGGGATTAAACTTTGGCGCCCGAAAAGCGTACAGGAAAATGAAAGATGAAAGATGAAAAATGAAAGATGAAAGATGAAAGATGAAAGATTAAAATGGGAAGATGAAGAGATTTAAGATGAAAGCGATGAGACACTATATATATAATAAGGTAGGGGTGAAGGGGCTTTTACTCATTTCCCTTCTTGCCTTTTTACCTTTCCGCGCTTCGGCGCAGGTGACCTACGAGCGCACTGACAGCATCACCATCTGCAAGCTGTTGCAGAAGGCCAACCGGCAGAGCGGCGTGCTCTCGATAGCTCGCGAGTTCCTGGGCGTGCCGTACGTGGCACACACGCTGGAGGTGAACGACCGCGAACAGCTGGTGGTGAACACGCGTCAGCTGGACTGCACCACGCTGGTGGAGACGGTGACGGCGCTGAAAATCTGTGCCCAGCAGGGGCGCAAGACCTTTGCCGACTACACGAACACGCTGCGCAACCTGCGCTACCGGCAGGGCATCGTCGACGGCTATCCCTCGCGGCTGCACTACTTCTCCGACTGGATACTCGACGAGGTACGCATGAAGATGGTCGATGACATCCAGTCGCCCAATCCGCCGTTCACCGCCCTGCAGCACATCGCCGTCGGCTACATGAGCTCCCATCCCAACGCCTACCAGGCGCTGAAGGCACATCCCGAACTGGTGCCCGTCATCCGCCAGCAGGAAGAGGCGCTGACAGGCCGCACGGCACGCTACATCCCCAAGGGCGACATCCGCAATACCGCGCTGCTGCGCCAGACCGTCAAGGACGGCGACATCATTGCCATCACCTGCAACAAGGAAGGCCTCGACATCGCCCACCTGGGCTTTGCCGTATGGCGCGGCGACGGACTGCATCTGCTCAACGCCTCGCAGATTCACGGCAAGGTGGTGGAGGAACCCATGACGCTGCGCTACTATCTGTCGAAGCACAAGACTTTCACCGGCATCCGCATCATAAGAATAAAAGAATAAAAGAATACAAGAATAAAAGAATAAAAGAATACAAGAATAAAAGAATACAAGAATACACGAATACAAGAATACACGAATACAAGAATAAACAAAACCGAGAAGACTATGGAATTACCCGACTTCATGAATTATAGCAACAAGTTCTCGAAGCGAGACTTTGTTGAGAAGATTGCCCGCATTGCCAAGGGGGCAGGTGCAAAACTCGTCTATGCAGCCTTAATCCTTTATTATACGCTGCAGAGCGACAAGGTCAGTGCCACCAACAAGGCCATGATTATCGGTGCCCTGGGCTACCTCATCAGTCCGCTGGACGTGGTGCCCGACGCCATTCCCATTGCCGGACTGGCCGACGACCTGGGCGTGCTGGTCTTCGTGCTGAAGAAGGTGTGGACGGACATCGACCCCGACATCCAGGTGAAGGCCCGCCAGCGTCTGACCAAGTGGTTCGACGAGGACGAGATAGAGGAAATCAACGAGCTCTTCAAAAGCGATAACGTATAGTTTGCTACCGCACGGCAAATGGTTAACGAGTATCAGATTCGCGTGCAGCCCCACGTGGCTGCCAACGAGCAGGCGCTGCGCAACTACCTGGCCGACGAGTACGGCTTCGACGTGCGCACGCTGACGTCGCTGCGCATCCTGCGCCGCAGCATCGACGCCCGCCAGCGCACCATCTTCGTCAACCTGAAGGTGCGCTGCTACATCAACGAGCAGCCTGCCCAGGACGAGTACGTGGTGACGCACTATCCCGACGTCCACGAGGCCCCGCAGGTCATCGTCGTCGGTGCCGGGCCGGGCGGACTGTTTGCCGCCCTGCGACTGATAGAGCTGGGCCTGCGCCCCGTCGTGCTGGAGCGCGGCAAGGATGTCCACGAGCGCAAGCGCGACCTGGCGCAGATTGCCAAGACGCAGCAGGTGGACGGCGAGAGCAACTACTGTTTCGGCGAGGGTGGGGCAGGCGCCTACTCCGACGGCAAGCTGTATACGCGCAGCAAGAAGCGCGGCTCCATCGAGAAGATTCTGAACGTCTTCTGCCAGCATGGTGCCTCGACGAACATTCTTGCCGACGCCCATCCCCACATCGGCACCGACAAGTTGCCGCGCGTCATCGAGAACATGCGCAACACCATTCTCCGCTGCGGCGGCGAGGTGCACTTCCAGACCAAGATGACGCGGCTGATACTTAGTGGTGAGAGGGGAGAGGCAAGAGGTAAGAGAATAGACGAAGTGCAGCAGGTGATAGGCGTCGAGGCGGAAGCCACCACTCACCTCTCACCATCCATCTCTCACCTCTCACCTCTCACTACTCACCTCTCCTTTATGGGTCCCGTCATCCTGGCCACGGGCCATTCCGCCCGCGACGTCTACCGCTATCTGGCCGACGCCCACATCGAGATTGAGGCCAAGGGCATTGCCGTCGGCGTGCGCCTGGAGCATCCCTCGGCACTCATCGACCAACTACAGTATCATTCCAAGCAGGGCCGCGGCCGTTACCTGCCCGCCGCCGAGTACTCCTTTGTCACGCAGGTCGACGGCCGCGGCGTCTACAGCTTCTGCATGTGTCCCGGCGGCTTCGTCATCCCCGCCGCCACCGGCCGCGAGCAGATAGTGGTCAACGGCATGAGCCCCTCCAGCCGCGGCGGCCAGTGGTCCAATTCGGGCATGGTGGTCGAGCTGCGTGCCGAGGACGTCGAGGGCGACGACCCCCTGCGGGTGATGCACTTCCAGGAGACGCTGGAGCGCGACTGCTGGCAGCAAGGCAACCGCCGCCAGACCGCTCCCGCCCAGCGTATGGCCGACTTCGTCAACGGCCGTCTGAGCTACGACCTGCCGCGCTCGTCCTACGCCCCTGGCCTGCTGTCGTCGCCGCTGCACTTCTGGCTGCCGCGGTCCGTCAGCCACCGCCTGCAGGAGGGCTTCAAGGCCTTCGGTCGCCAGTGTCACGGATTTCTGACCAACGAGGCGGTGATGATAGGTGTCGAGACGCGCACCAGCAGTCCCGTCCGCATCCTCCGCGATGCCGACACGCTGATGCACGTCCGCCTGCAGGGCCTCTTCCCCTGCGGCGAGGGCGCGGGCTATGCCGGCGGCATCGTCTCTGCCGGCGTCGACGGCGAGCGCTGCGCCGACCTGTGCGCCCAGTGGCTCCAACGACGGAAGCCGAGCCGCAACTTATCTGAAAAAGTCCATGGACTTTAAGAGAAAAGTCTTGGACTTTATGGCAAATGTCCTTGGAGAGTTGAGCAAAAGTCTTGGACTTTATGGCAAAAGTTCTTGGAGAGTTGGACGATTGTCTTGGACTTTATGGAAAAAGTCTTGGACTTTCGTGCAAAAGTCTTGGACTTTCGGGCAAAAGTCTTGAACTTTTTGGCAAAAGTCTTGAACTTTCTGGCAAAAGTCCTTGGAGAATCGGTCAAGAGTCCGTGGAGAATAGGATATGAAGTCTTAGGACTTTGGGACTAAAGTCCCTGGAGGTATATTTACTGAATGTTTAATTTAAGACACCCAGCGGCGGCGGCGACACTCCGTCAGGTGGTGACACACCG
This sequence comes from uncultured Prevotellaceae bacterium, assembly GCA_902765585.1. GTDB lineage: Bacteria > Bacteroidota > Bacteroidia > Bacteroidales > Bacteroidaceae > Prevotella. The sequence continues at coordinate 13,630 of CACXAG010000032.1, read as the reverse complement.
TCATGGAGCTGGATACCGAGGGCACCTACGATGACGGTAAGCAGACGGGCATCGACGGCACCATGCTCTACCTCTACTTCAAGGACGCCACCAGCATCGTGGCCGGCAGGCCGTACATCGTGAAGTGGGATGAAGACACAGAGAACACGGAGCTGAAGGAGCCGATATTCTGGGACGTCACCGTGAGCAATGCCGAGAACGTCGTCAGCTTCCCCGGCGGCGCGTTCAAGGGCACCTACAGCCCCGTCACCTTAGCAGCCGACGACCGCTCGGTGCTCTACGTCGGCACAGGGACCACGCTCCGCTGGCCCACTGAAGACAGGACCATAGGGGCCTGCCGCGCGTACTTCGAGCTGAACGAGGCTGGGCTGGCGGCCCGCGAGTTCGTGCTGAACTTCGACGGAGAGAAAACGACGACGAATATAAGTCCCGCAGAAATAGCAGAAATAGCAGAAATGGCTAGCGCGTGGTATTGCCTGGACGGCCGCAAGCTCCAGGGGAAGCCAACGAGGAAGGGCGTGTATGTAAGAAATGGCAAGAAAATAGTAGTGAAGTAGATTTCATTCCAGACAAAAAAAATTTACGCGCGTAGATTTTTCAGACTACGCGCGACGTGATAATTAACAATATTCATCAACAACTAAAAACAAGCGAGTGTTATGATTAGTTTGATTAAGATGAAGGGTGCAAACCCGCAGACGAAGGAAGTGATTTACTTCCCCCGTCAGGTGACACCCCGTCTGGTGACGAGTCCGGCGGCGACACTCCGTCAGGTGGTGACGACAGCGGCACGCGGCGAGGACTAAGCCGGCGGCTACCGTGAACAATCATAAAAATGGGATAAAAAAACGCGAAACCAGTAACAAGTTTCGCGTTTTTTTCGTAATTTTGCACGCAGATAACGATTTAACACGAGAAGAATATGAGTACAACTGCATTATCAGGCCTGCTGGAATATCTCTATGGTACGCTCAGCGTAAGCAACATGCGCTGGGTGGGCGAGCACTTGATAGAGTATGCCAAAAAGGAGGAAAGCGAGCAGCTGCGTCCCTACACCATGGAGGAAATAGACGGCATGCTGGATGAAGCTGAAGCGGCATTCGAGGCAGGCGACTATCTGACCCAAGACGAAGTGTTCCACCGTCGCAAAGAAACCGTCGCCGTATGAAGATCCACTGGCACAAAAGAGCCGCCGCGCAGCTGCATCAGGTGGAAGAGTACGTGTTGCGGGACTTTGGCGAACGTATCCGCCAGGAGTTCATGGACGAAGTGGAACAGACCGTGCTTTCGTTGGCCGAGATGCAGACAATGGGACAGATTGATCCGCTTTTCGCCCATCGCAAGCAGACTTATCGGAGCATTATTGTCCGCCGGCTGAACAAGGTGGTCTATTACGTCAAGGATGACACGCTCCACATTGCTGCCTTCTGGGATACACGCCGTGAGCCAAGGAACCAGGCCCAGCAAGTGTAAATAACTTTAGAAACGAATTATCCTAATTCAATTTAATTTGGTCCACGAATTTTTCTTAATAATAATCATTAGGAGAATTAAGATATAATTAGGATAATTCGTTTCTTAAAACCAATGACTTTCTTTCCCCAAAGAACCTCGCTTTATTTCTCTTTGTTTTTCTTCTTGCGCTCGGTGGTGAAGAGGTCGCGCCAGCCGTTGAAGTCCTTCTTCATGATGAGGCCGATGCCCTGCGTGTTCAGCGACGACTTGGTGAAGTAGCGGTCGTTGGTCTGGTTGTAGACCTTCAGGGCGAGGTTGCCGCTGGGGTATAGCAGGTAGCGGACGTCGAAGTCGCCGATGAACGAGGGGTTGGCGGTGGTGGCGTTGTCGCGGTAGCCGAACTGGCCGTTGATGAGCAGGCGGTTGTTCAGCAGGCGGCCGTTGACGATGCCCTCGTACTCGGCATTGTTCCAGCCCTCGTCGCCGGTGGAGATGTTGGCGCCGAAGTTCCAGTTGTTGCTCTTGATGACCTGCGAGAGCACGGAGTTGATCTGTCCGCTCAGCGTGCCGGAGAGCAGGCTCTGCATGGCCAGCGAGGTGCTGCTCTGCTGCTCGCTCTGGTCGGCATTGTTGGAGCCCTGGGGGTAGAAGCGTCCCACGGCCAGCAGGTAGATGACCTGTTGCTTCATCTCGTCCTGTCCGTTGATGAGCGAGCGCACCATCTGCTTCTCGTCGCTGTTGACGTTGAGCAGGTCCAGGTCGAAGTCCACCAGCGGGGCGTTGGGCGTGCCGGTGATGTTCATGAGGCAATTTACACGCACGCTGTTGGAGAACGAGCGGCCGACGTTCAGCTCGCTGAGCGAGACGCCGCTGACGGTGTGCTGGGCCTGCAGGTTGAGGCTGGCGTCGTAGGGGTCGCCGCCGAAGACGATGGTGCCGCCCTGGCTGAAGGTGAAGTTCTTCTTGATGATGTTCTGGATGGTGACCTCGTAGGTGCCGTCGTCCACCTCGTAGTTGCCGAACATGGTGAAGCTGCCCTTGTTGTAGTAGTTGGCCTGCAGGTCGCCGTGGCCGTGCAGGGTGATGTAGTCGTTGGTGGTGGCGTCCATCAGAATCCTGAGCGTCGCGTCGGGCGTGGTGGCCACTTTTAGGCGGAGGTTGATGTCGGAGCGATTATTAGAGGTGAGAGATATATTAGAGGTGAGTGGTGAGAGGTGAGAGGTGTGAGGGGTGCCCCACTGGATGAACTCGGCGTTGTTGATGGTCTCGGGCGTGGCGGCGTTCACCACGAGGAACGAGTTGTTGACGGGCGTCACGTCGGCCTCTATCAGCACACTGTTGTCGCGGCCGTGGATGGCGGCAGTGCCCTCGACGAAGGCCGTGCCGTAGAATATCTCGCTGCCGAAGTCGGGGAAGTCGTAAGCCATCAGGCGGTCCGCGGCCACGTAGATGTCGTAGGTCAGGTTGGTGAGTTCCTGATGGTGGATGCCGCCGGTCATGATGCCGCGGTTGCCGTGGATGTCGTAGACGGCGCAGTCGGCGAAGATGATGTCGTTGGGCACCAGCCGCAGCGTGTCGTTGCGCAACTCGTAGGTGCAGCCCAGGGCGGTGACGTGGGCGTGGCCGTCGAGCACCAGCTGGCCGGTCAGGTTGATGGCGTCCAGCGGTCCTGCCAGCCGCACGGCGCCGCGGGCGTGGCCGTCGATGTGGCTGATGAACGACTTGGTGAACGACTGCGCGAAGTCCAGGTAGGCGCCCTCGGTGCGGATGTCCAGGTCGATGGCGCCCGGTCCCGGCCCGGGGGCCACGAAGCCGTTGATGTAGGTCTTGGCGCCGGGGCCGTCGTCGGCTATGGCGTGGATGTCTATCTGTTCCTTCTCCTTGTTCCAGGCCACGTCGGCGTGCAGCGTGCCCATGCGGCCGTCCTGGAACTTGAACTGCTCGACGTCCAGATGGCCGTTAGCCTGCAGTTCGCCGAAGAGTCCGCGCAGGCATCCCTCGCCCGTGGCCAGTCCGCTGAAGTCGACGGAGTGGAAGTTGACGAGGTCCAGTACATAGGCTATCTCCACGCCGCGCATGCTGACCGTCAGCGAGTCGGCGGCGTGCGCCGAGGCCACGCCGTCCAGCAGCAGGTGCTGGTCGTCGTGGCGGATGGTGAAGTTGCTTATCTCCAGCCGGTTGTCGCTATAGCGGATGTGGCTGGGCAGGATGTCCCACTCCGTCTCCTTCATCGTCATCTTCGACGGGCTGAAGGTGACGGTGACCGTCTCCCGTCCGTCCATCGACGTGCCGAACTCAGCCATAGCGGTAATCCGGCCGTAGAGCGGGTCGGCGGTGTGGTTGTTCCACGTCAGCGAGTTGGTCAGCTGGTTGTTGTGGGCGCTGCCCTGCAGCTGCAGCTCGAAGAAGTCGCCGTCGTCGGTGAACTTGTTGGTGGTGACATTATAGATAAGTGTGCCCATGGGCGACAGGACGCTGAGGCGGGTGTGCTCATAGAGTCCGCCGTCCCAGCGGAACTGCGGGATGCTGCACTCCACGTCCAGCTGGTGGATGCGGTCGTTGACGGTGCCGGTCAGCGTCAGCGGCTTGCCTAATTCTAAGGGCAGGCCCAGCAGCCGTTGCAGCCAGTCGGACTTGCTGACGGTGGCGTGGACGCTGAAGTTGTTGCTGACGTCCGGGTTCACCTTGGGCAGTCCCGGCAGCGTGGGCAGCTTGGCGGCTATGAGGTTGGTGATGCTCTGCGGCAGCGTCTCCAGGTCGTAGTTGCCCGTGATGCTGGCCTCGGCAAAGTCGCTGGTCAGCGTCAGCCGGCGGACGTCCTCGCTGACGTCCGAGGCTATGTGCAGGCGCTCCAGGCGGTAGTCGTTGTCCGGCGCCGTCATCGTGAAGTCGCTGAGCGTTACCGTGCCGATGGCGTCGCGCAGGCTGGTGGCCTCGACGTCGGTCTCGATGTGGGCGGCGAATCGGGCGTCGGCCCACTTGTCGGTCAGCCGCATGGCGTGTGGCGAGAAGTTGTCGATGGTGGCGGTGAGCCTGACGTTCTGCTGGCGTCCCTGGCGCTGGGCAAAGCCGTCGATGGCGAGCCGCAGGTTCGGGTCGTCGATGTCCAGCTTGCCCTTGATGCCGTCCGCCGAGTAGCTGCCGTCCAGGTTGATGTTCTGGTAGTGGTAGCCGTTGTAGTCGAAGGCGCTCACCAGTCCGTCGGCCTCGATGGCCAGCGCCTTTCCGTTGCCGGGCAGCAGGCCGCTGAGCATAATCTGCGTGCTGATGCGCCCGAAGTGGTCGTCGTCCAGCAGGTGGCGCAGGTCGATGTCCTCGGCGTGCACCTTGCCGTTGAACTCGCGCTGCCCGCTGATGACCAGGTTGCAGCTGACGTTGCCGGCATCGGTGTTCAGCTGGCTGTTGGTGATGATGTCCTGCACGCCCGTACCTTTAGCAAAACCCTTCAGGTGGATGTTTCCCAGACGGGTGACGATGGCGGGCACCTCCACGTGGCGGCCGTTCAGGTTCTCGGAGATGAAGTTGACGGTCTTGTCCGACAGCCGCAGGTCGTTGATGTCGGCAAACCAGTTCGGCGCGTCCTGCGTCAGGTCCTTCACCCAGCCGTCGGCATCGATGTCGATGTCGCCCGTCGTCGAGCTGACGTACAGGCTGGTGATGTCCAGGTCCTCGCCCTGGCCGATGAACGTCGACTCCAGCGACAGCGTGGTGTTGAACGTCTTGAGCGACGGCAGCAGGCAGGCCAAGTCGGAGGGCGTCAGCGTCGACGGCTCCAGACTGCCGCGGTAGTTGAGCGACGGCATGACGAAGTGGTCGCCGCGGAAGCGGTAGCTGGCCGTGCAGTCGCCCAGCCGGATGTCGGTGCCGGGCAGCTTCAGCACGAAGTCCTGCAGCAGCGAGTTCCAGCGCCCGCCCTCATACTTCATGGACAGCTCGCGGACGTCCAGTCCCGAGTGCTCCTTGAACGACAGGCGCTTGATGTTGGCATTCAGCGTGTCGGGCGTCAGCGTCTTCAGGATGACGTGGGCGCTGATGTCCGTCAGCCGCAGGTGGTTCAGGTTCAGCTCGCCGGGCGTCTGCGGCCGGTCGTAGCGGTCGTAGCTGACGCTGGAGTGGCGCATGATGAGCGAGTTGACGTGCAGGTCGATGGGCTTGCTGTCCGTCGTGTCCTTCGAGGCTAATGAGTCCAGCGCAAACTGGAAGTTGGGCTTGCTCAGCGAGTCGCGCTGGTAGAGCACGGCGTGGGTGCTGAAGAGCTGCGCCGAGGCAATGGAAATCTTGCCCTCGGTCAGCGGCAGCAGGTCGATGCGTGCCGACAGGCGGCGCGACTTCAGCATGTCCTCGCCCTGCTGGTCGCGCACCACGACGTCGTAGAGCGTCAGGCGGTTGGGGAAGCTGTAGTCGGCGCGTCCCACGTCCACGCTGGTGCCCAGCGTCTGGGCGGCCAGCCGCGCTAGTCGCTCACCGATGTAAGCCTGCATCATGGGCGTCTTGAAGGTCAGAAAATACAAAAGGTACAGACCGAGGATGGTCCATACGACAATGTAGAATATGTACTTCAGCAACTTCAAATCTGACATTTTGGGATGACAAAACGCGCGTCTGCCATGAAATTTGGCACAAAATTACATTAAAAAGTTGTGATAGTGAACTTTTTGTCTACTTTTTCTTCACTTTCTACCGTTTTTTTATTAATTTTGCACCATTCTTAAGAAAACTATTCACAATATCATTTCTTATACAATGGCAAATGTAATCAAGTTACACAAAGGCTTGGACATTCACCTGCAAGGACGCGCTGAGAAGGAACTCATCCGTCTGAAGTCGAACGGGAAGTATGCTTTGGTTCCCGACGACTTCGAGGGAGTGACCCCGAAAGTGGTCGTCAAGGAAGGTGACAAGGTCAAGGCCGGGGATGCCTTGTTTGTCAACAAACAGTATCCCGAGGTGCGTTTTGCCTCACCCGTCAGCGGTACCGTCCGCGAGGTGGTGCGTGGCGAACGCAGGAAAGTGCTCTGCATCAAGGTTGATGCCGATGCCCAGCAGGAGTTTGCAGACTTCGGCAAGAAGAATGTCGACAGCCTGACGGGCGAGCAAGTGAAGAACGCATTGTTGGAAGCCGGACTCTTCGGCTACATCAATCAGTTGCCTTACGCAGTCTCAACGAATCCCGAGACGACGCCTAAGGCAATCTTTGTGTCGGCCCTGCGCGACAAACCGCTGGCTGCCGACTTCGACTACGAGGTGCAGGGACAGGAGAACGAATTCCTCTCTGGTCTCATCGCTCTGTCGAAGATGGCCAAGACCTACGTGGGCGTGGGCAAGGACTCGTCGCTCGTCGCTGACCTCGCACCGCTCAAGGCCCAGAACATCGAGGTGAACGTCTTCGACGGCAAGTGCCCCGCCGGCAACGTCGGCGTGCAGGTCAACAACGTCGACCCCGTCAACAAGGGCGAGGTGGTGTGGACCATCGGCGACCCGACGGTAGTGCTCTTCATCGGACGCCTCTTCAACACCGGCAAGGTGAACCTGACGCGTCGTGTGGCCCTCTGCGGCAGCGAGGTGAAGAAGCCCTGCTATGTCGACATGCTGGTAGGCGAGGAACTCTCGACGCTGCTCAGCAACAGCTACGACGGCTCGCATTCAGTCCGTATCATCAACGGCAACGTGCTGACCGGCAAGCCCACCACGAAGGACGGCTTCCTGGGTGCCCACACCTCTGAAATCACCGTCATCCCCGAGGGTAACAATGCCGACGAGATGCTGGGCTGGATTCTGCCGCGCTTCAAGCAGTTCTCCGTCAACCGCAGCTACTTCTCGTGGCTCTGCGGCAAGAAGGACTATGCGCTGGATGCTCGTGTAAAAGGTGGCGAGCGCCACATGATTATGAGCGGCGAGTACGACAAGGTGCTGCCGATGGACATCTACGGCGAATACCTCATCAAGGCTATCATCGCCGGCGACATCGACCGCCAGGAGGCCCTGGGCATCTACGAGGTGGCTCCCGAGGACTTTGCCCTGGCCGAGTTCGTGGACTCGTCGAAACTCGAATTGCAGCGAATCGTTCGCGAAGGTCTCAACATTTTACGTAAAGAAAACGCATAAGACTATGAGCTTTTTAAGGAGTTATTTAAATAAGATCAAGCCGAACTTCGAGGAGGGTGGCAAGCTTCATGCCTTCCGCTCGGTGTTCGACGGCTTTGAGACCTTCCTTTATGTGCCAAATGACACAGCGAAGGCTGGTGGCGTGAACATTCACGACGCTATCGACTCGAAGCGCATTATGAGTATGGTGGTGATCGCCCTGATGCCCGCCATGCTGTTTGGTATGTATAACATCGGCTATCAGAACTATGCTGCTGCCGGCACACTGGCCAGCGCATCGTTCCTGGAAATCTTCATCTACGGTTTCCTGGCTGTGCTGCCGAAGATTCTCGTGAGCTACATCGTCGGTCTGGGCATCGAGTTTGCCTGGGCACAGTGGAAGGGTGAGGAAATCCAGGAGGGCTACCTCGTATCGGGTATCATCATCCCGCTCATCATCCCTATCGGCTGCCCGCTGTGGATGCTGGCTCTCGCCTGCGCCTTCAGCGTCATCTTCTGTAAGGAGATATTCGGCGGTACGGGTATGAACATCTTCAATCCGGCTATCGCTGCCCGTATGTTCCTGTTCTTCGCTTATCCGTCGAAGATGACGGGCGACACCGTTTGGGTGGCTCAGAGCAGCATCTTCGGTCTGGGTAACGACCTGCCCGACGGCTTCACCGCTGCCACACCGCTTGGTCAGATTGGCCAGGGCATTGCTCCTGATGCTTCCATCATGGATATGGCCCTCGGATTCATCCCTGGCTCTATCGGTGAGACCAGCCTGATTGCTATCGCCATCGGTGCTTTCATCCTGCTGTGGACGGGCATCGCCTCTTGGCGCACCATGCTCAGCGTGTTTGTTGGCGGTATCGCCTTCGCCCTGCTGTTCGAGAAGACGGGTCAGGGCATGACTTGGTGGCACCACTTCGTGATGGGCGGCTTCGCATTCGGTGCCGTGTTTATGGCTACCGACCCTGTCACCTCGTGCCGCACCTCTACGGGCCAGTACATCTACGGTTTCCTGATTGGTGCAATGGCCATTATCATCCGTGTGATGAATGCCGGTTATCCTGAGGGTATGATGCTTGCCATCTTCTTTGGTAATATGTTTGCTCCGACGATTGACCACTTCATCGTTGAGCGCAACATCAGTAAGCGTCAGAAAAGACAACGAATTTAACGAATTTCACGAATTATGGGAAAGTTGAATACAAATTCTAACGCGTACATTATTATATATAGCGCGATACTCGTGGTCATCGTGGCCTTCCTGCTGGCTTTCGTTTATCAGGCTTTGAAGCCGATGCAGGATGCTAACGTGGCACTCGATGTGAAGAAACAGATTCTCTATTCGCTCAACATTCGCGACCTGGATGGTGCTGAGGCTGAGGCCAAGTATGCCGAGGTCGTGAAGGGAGAAGGCGAGAAGGATGGTCAGAAGTACTATCTGTGTGAGATTGACGGTGAGGATATCCTCGTGGTCGCTCTGAAGGGTATGGGACTTTGGGGCGGCATCAGCGGCTATATTTCCATTCATGGTGATGAGACTCCAGTCGTCTACGGTGCTTACTTCAACCACGAAAGTGAGACCGCTGGTCTGGGTGCCGAAATCAAGGACTCTCAGGCTTGGCAGGAGAAGTTCATCGGCAAGAAAGTCTTCGTTGACCCCGCTGACGGTAGCGAAGTGGCCCTCTCGGTAGTGAAGAAGGTGGAAGACCCCGAGACGCAGGTTGACTGCGTCACCGGAGCCACGCTGACCTCTAATGGTGTGAACGATATGATTAAGGCTGGTCTGAAGGATGCTGGCAAGAATGCCGTCGAACTCTTTGTCAAGATGCAATGCTGCAAGGACGAGCCTGCCGATTCTACAGCCGTCGCAGAATAAATTGTAAATAGTAAATGGTCAAATTGTAAATTACTATGGCATTATTCAGTAAACAAAATAAGGAGGTTTTTACTAATCCGTTGAACCTCGACCATCCCATCCTGGGTCAGGTGCTCGGCATCTGCTCGGCGCTGGCTGTGACCTCACAGCTGAAGCCGGCCATCGTGATGGGTCTCGCTGTGACGGTCATCACCGCCTTTGCGAATGTGATTATCTCGATTATCCGCAACACCATTCCTAACCGCATCCGCATTGTGGTGCAGCTGGTGGTTGTGGCTGCGCTGGTAACTATCGTTAGCCAGATTCTGAAGGCTTTCGCCTACGACGTCAGCGTTCAGCTCTCTGTGTATGTCGGTCTGATCATCACCAACTGTATCCTGATGGGGCGCCTCGAGGCGTTCGCCATGCAGAACAAGCCCTGGCCTTCGTTCCTCGACGGTGTGGGCAACGGTCTGGGCTACGCTATGATTCTGGTCATCGTGGGTGCCGTTCGTGAGCTCCTCGGACGTGGTTCTTTGCTGGGCTTCCAGATTATCCCCGATGCCTGCTACGACTTCGGCTATGTGAACAACGGTATGATGACGATGCCGGCAATGGCACTGATTCTCGTGGGTTGTGTGATTTGGGTTCATCGTGCATATTTTTATAAGGAGAAATAAGATATGGAACACGCAATATCATTACTATTCCGGTCGATTTTTGTCGACAATATGATCTTCGCCTTCTTCCTCGGCATGTGCTCCTACTTGGCTGTGTCGAAGACCGTGAAGACCTCGTTAGGACTGGGCTGTGCCGTGACCTTCGTGCTCACCGTCACCGTTCCCGTCAACTATCTGTTGCAGACCAAGGTACTGGGTCCCGACTGCCTCGTTGAGGGTGTCGACCTCAGCTATCTGTCGTTCATCCTCTTCATCGCCGTGATTGCCGGTATGGTGCAGCTGGTGGAGATGACGGTCGAGAAGTACTCGCCCTCGCTCTATGCAGCGCTCGGTATCTTCCTGCCGCTGATTGCCGTGAACTGCGCTATCATGGGTGCCTCGCTGTTCATGCAGCAGCGCATCCTGATGGACCCGTCTAATTCGCAGGCCATCACCTCTGTTTGGGACGCCATCGTCTATGGCTTCGGCTCTGGTATCGGCTGGATGCTCGCCATCGTGGCTATGGGTGCCATCCGCGAAAAGATGCAGTACTCTGATGTGCCCAAGCCCCTGCAGGGCCTCGGCATCGTGTTTATTACCGTGGGCCTCATGGCTATGGCAATGATGTGTTTTAGTGGACTTAATATCTGATTGGAAGTATGGCACAGTTTATAGCATATAGCATTGGAGTATTCCTCATTGTCATACTCCTCTTGGTGGTTATTCTGCTCGTGGCAAAGAAATATCTTTCGCCGTCGGGCAACGTGAACATTGTGATTAACGGCGACCGTACCATTTCCGTGGCACAAGGTAACAGCCTCATGTCTACGCTCAACGAGAACGGCGTCTTCCTGCCCTCTGCCTGTGGCGGTAAGGCCAGCTGCGGACAGTGTAAGGTACAGGTGCTTGAGGGTGGGGGAGAAATCCTCGACTCCGAAAAGCCCCACTTCACCCGTAAGGAAATCAAGGCTGGCTGGCGCCTCGGTTGCCAGTGCAAGGTGAAGGGCGACCTGAAGATTCATGTCGACGAGAGCATCTTGGGTGTCAAGGAGTACGAGTGTACCGTCATCTCTAATAAGAACGTGGCTACGTTCATCAAGGAGTTCAAGGTGCAGCTGCCCGCTGGCGCCCACATGGACTTCCTGCCCGGTTCGTATGCCCAGATCAAGATTCCTGCCTTCGACTGCATCGACTACGACAAGGACTTCGACAAGTCGTTGATTGGTGACGAGTATCTGCCCAGCTGGGAGAAGTTCGGACTGTTCCCGCTGAAGTGTAAGAACCCCGAGCCCACCATCCGTGCCTACTCGATGGCCAACTATCCCGCCGAGGGCGACGTCTTCATGCTGACCGTGCGTATCGCTACGCCGCCGTTCAAGCCCGATCGCAGCGGCTTCATGGAGGTCAACCCGGGTATCGCTTCGTCGTACATCTTCTCGCTGAAACCCGGCGACAAGGTCATCATGAGTGGTCCTTATGGCGACTTCCACCCGCACTTCGACTCGAAGAAGGAGATGATATGGGTCGGTGGTGGTGCCGGTATGGCTCCGCTGCGCGCTCAGATTATGCACATGACCAAGACGCTGCACACCAAGGACCGCGAGATGCACTACTTCTATGGTGCCCGCGCCCTCAACGAGGTGTTCTATCTCGACGATTTCCTGGGCTTGGAGAAGGAGTATCCCAACTTCCACTTCCACCTCGCCCTCGACCGTCCAGACCCCGCAGCCGATGCCGCTGGCGTGAAGTACACCCCGGGCTTCGTCCATCAGGTCATGCTGAACACTTATCTGAAGGACCACGAGGCTCCCGAGGACATCGAGTACTACATGTGCGGCCCTGGCCCCATGTCGAAGGCTGTCGTCTCCATGCTCGACTCCCTTGGCGTAGAGCCCGAAAGCATCATGTACGATAACTTCGGAGGCTAATTTATCATGTTCAACTTTGTTGACTTTTGTCACGACTCGGCCAAACAAGCAAGCTTGATGGCTCTCGCTGCTCCAAAAGTTCAACATTTAACGTTCAATGTTCAATGTCTAAGACTCCAACTCCCCACATCGGGGCACAGTACGGTGACATCGCCGAGACTGTCATTATGGCGGGCGACCCGCTGCGTGTGAAACTCATGGCCGAGAAGTACCTCGACAATGCAGTATGTTTTAATCAGGTGCGTGGCATGCTGGGCTTCACCGGCACCTACAAGGGCAAGCGCGTCAGCGTGATGGGTCACGGTATGGGTATGGCCTCCATCGGCATCTATACCTACGAGCTGTATAACTTCTACGGCGTCAAGACCATCATCCGTGTGGGTTCCGCCGGCAGCATCAACAAAGACCTGCACATTGGCGACCTGGCCATTGCGATGGGTGCCTGCACCAACAGCAACTATGCTGCCCAGTACGAGTTGCCGGGCGACTTCGCACCTATCGGCGACTTCGACCTCATTCGCAAGGCCGTCGAGTCGTGCGAGAAGTTCGGCTACCACTACAAGGTGGGCAACGTTCTGTCGTCATCCATGTTCTACCACGAGCATCCGAACACCGACAAGTGGATTAACATGAATGTTCTGGCCGTCGAGATGGAGATAGCAGCCCTCTACATGAACGCCGCCCGCTCGGGCAATCGCGCCCTGGGCATCTGCACCATCTCCGACCACATCCTGACGGGTGAAGAGACAACGGCCGAGGAGCGCCAGAACAACTTTACGCACATGATGGACGTCGCCTTCTCGCTGATTTAAGGGACGATACTGACGCCCTATCTCTTCCATCTATAAAAGACCAGGTTTCTGAATCTTCATTGACTCAGGAACCTGGTCTCTTTTTTCATTTATCGTTTAAAGTTCGTGCGCCTGCGATTGCCACTCGGTCTCACCGCGAAGTGTTTCTTAAAAAAGACGCTAAGACGTTTGAGACGTTTGAGACGTTTGAGACGTTTTGCGGATGTTGCCATCAGGCAGTACCTCGATGAGACCGCACTTGGCCCAGCGCCACACCACATCGCGCAACTTGCTCAGCACTTTCAGCTCCTGCATTTTCTGCTTCAGCATCGCCGCATTGAGATTAACTTCAGGACAAAGCTGATATACCACGCTTCAAACCGATACAAGCAAGACCCGTTCTGGTATCAGAGCAGCAAGTATGTTAATAAGGCATTCCTTGAAAACGATGTCATGGAGAAAGCCATTAAGGATGCGTCAAAAGAGGATGTAATTCTCCCTATCTTTGCACTCAGTAAAGTGCACTTGATTGTTTCGACTTTCATACTGCACTATAAAAGGAACTGATGAGGGCTGTCTTTGAGGCAGCCCTTTCCTTGTTCTTCTTTTTGCGGCCATCAAGCGCAATATTGCCGAGAGAGTCACACCGCAAGCGCTTCAAGTAAGCACCTCAAGCAGCGTCTCAAACGTCTCAAACGTCTTAGCGTCTTTTTCAGAAACACACATACGCAGAGAGGTATAATAGTTAATATATATTAATTATATTATATATTATATATAAGGTACGCGAGGCTTTGATGTTTGCGGCTGACTGATTTGTGCATTTGCAGAAAAATGCAAAAGACG
>CACXAG010000031.1 GCA_902765585.1 uncultured Prevotellaceae bacterium | reverse complement strand
CCTATTTTTGGTTGAACCGAAATGTAACATTGTAACAGTGTTACAACTGTTACAAAATTATGTGTAACACTGTTACAAAACAATGTCGTGGTGCGAGTGCGAAATAAGGGGGAAACAGTAAGAGCGTCTGGATGTAACAGAGGACGGGCAGGCAGGTAACAAGGGACGAGTAGGCAGGTAACAAAGGGCGAGTGCCGTAGTCTCGGGCGTTCGGCTGTGCCCAAATGAGTGTTCGGCTACAGGCAAACAACCGGATGCCTATAGCCGAATTCTGCGAGAAAAATTCTTAGTTCTTAATTTTTAATCGCAGCGAAGCGAGAATAACTCTTAATTCTTAACTCTTAACTCTTAATTCATAATTCATTAACACTCCGTATAGATGTACTGCTGGCCCATGCGGGTCCTGATCAGGCGCGGATTGTCGCCCTTGGTCCAGGCTTCGAGCTGCTTGCGGGCGGAGTATTTCGTCAGCTGGGCGTGGAAGGCGAAGTCCGTGACGGTGGTATAGCCCCTGGCGAGGCTTTTCCGTAGGGCCTCGTCCAGATGGTTGGGGTTGGCCATCAGCTCCTGAACGTTGGGATTGTCCACCTTGTTGAACCCGTCGGTGAGCCACTGCCTGAACGATTCCTTCCACAGCTTGCCCGGGTTGTACTCCACACCATCCACCTGCACGTCGCGGTTCTTGACGTCCTTGGGGTCGGTAATCTCGCGCTTCAGCGACAGCTTGGGGGCAAAGGAGCCGATGGGCGTCTCGATGCGGTAGCCCATTGTCATCACCTCGGCAGCAGCCTTCACAAACGCCTCGAAGGCGCGTGTCAGCTCGCCGTAGCGCAGCCCGTAGTTCTTGCTGCAGAAGTCGTCCATAAACTTCATCGACATCTTGCCGGTGCTGTGCGGGCGTACATACACGATATTCTTCCCGTCCTTGCCCTTCATGGGCGACGGATGCACCTCGTAGGGCATTCCTCCAGTCTTTCCTGACATACTTTTCTTTGTTGGTTTATTTACTGCAAAGTTACAAAAAAAATCGCAAATATCCAAATATATCTCCCAATCATTTCGGATTTTTTCAGCACAACATCATCTGGCTGAAATGTAAGCAAAGAAAAAAGCCTAACTGAAAATCAATCAGTTAGACCCATTTCTGGTCGGGAAGAGGCGACTCGAACGCCCGACCCCTACGTCCCGAACGTAGTGCGCTACCAACTGCGCTACTTCCCGATTGCTTGTAAGCGGGTGCAAAATTACTAAATTATTTTGAATTCTCAAAATTTTTTTGTACTTTTGCACACGAAAGTGTGTGTGAATTGCATCCGATGCTAACCTAAATGAACAAAATACTACTGATTGTGACCTGTCTGATGGTGACGCTGGGGGTGAAAGCCCAGCGGGTAATCGTTGTGGAGAAGAACAGCGCAGAGAGCCTGTCGGCCGCTATCAGTGAGGCGAACCAGACGAACGAGGCACGGGATGCCGAACGGCTGTTCATCCTGATTCCCGACGGCTACTACGACCTGGGCGAGACGACGCTGACACGTATCTCGGGCCATAACGTCGCCCTCGTGGGACAGAGCATGGAGGGAACGGTCATCCGCAACAAGCCTGACGTCAAGATAGAGAGCATCAGCAAGACGGCCGTCTTCCAGAACCGCGGCTGGAACAACTACTACCAGGACCTGACGCTGCGGAACGACCTGGACTACTATGCTGCGGAGCCCGACGGACGCGCCGTGACGCTGCAGGACAAGGGCAACAGAACCATCTGCAACCGCGTGCGCATGCTGTCGTACCAGGACACATACTATTCGGACAACGAACAATGCCAGCACTACATGAAGGACACGGAGATTCATGGTACCATCGACTTCATCTGCGGTGCCGGCGACGTATGGTTTGAGCGCTGCCGCATCGTCACCGAGAAGCGCACGCCAGACGGTAGCGGCTGTAACATCATCACCGCGACACGCACGTCGGAAACGCCCTGGGGATATATCTTCAACCACTGTACGGTAGAGAACGACGTGTCTATCTTCAACTACGGGCGCTCGTGGCATACCAAGCCGCGCTGCGTCTGGCTGCATACCACCCTGCTGACCCCCGAGAAACTGGAGCCGACGCGCTTCGATGACGAGGGCATGAAGATTTCGAGCAACTACTTCAAGGAGTATGGTACGATGGATGCCCAAGGGCGCAACATCACGCCCAAGAGCAACGTGGTGACTTTTACGCTGCGCGACCATACGCAACCCTTCGAGGCCGAGACCATCATGACTGCCGACGAGGCGAAGCAGTACACGCTGGAGCGCATCTTCGGCGACTGGCATCCAGACAAGGAGCTGAAGAAGCTGGAGAAGCAAGCACAAAAACAGAAGAAACAACATAAATTGAACTAAGATGAGACGAAGCCTGTTTTTAATCGTCAGCCTATGGGCTGTGATGATACAAGCCCAAGAGGTGATGTATATCCCCAAGAACGACGCGAAAGCATTACTGCTGGCTATTGAGACTGCCAACAAGAAGAATGCGGAGAAAGATTCAAAACCCCTCTACATCCTGATTCCAGATGGATTCTATGATTTAGGAGGAACCGTGCTGACCAAGATTACAGGTCATCACATAGCGCTGATAGGCCAGAGCATGGAGGGTACCATCATCCAGAACAAGCCCGACACCAAGAACGAAGGCATCAGCAAGACGGCGATTTTCCAGAACCGCGGCACGAACAACTACTTCCAAGACCTGACGCTGAAGAACGCCCTCGACTACTATGCCGCAGGTTGGGCAGGACGGGCCGTCACGCTACAGGACAAGGGCACCCGTACCATCTGCAACCGCGTGCGCATGCTGTCGTATCAGGACACCTACTATTCGGACAACGACCAGGCGCAGTTCTTCTTCCAGGACTCGGAGATACACGGTACGGTGGACTTCATCTGCGGCGATGGTGACGTGTGGTTTGAGCGCTGCAAGATAGTCACTGAGAAGCGCACATTAGATGGCAGCGGACGCTGCGTGATAGCTGCGCCGAAGACGTCGAAGACACCGTGGGGCTACATCTTCAACCGCTGCACGGTAGAAAACATCGTCTCCAACTTTGAATATGCCCGCGGCTGGAACGGCACGCCCCACTGCATCATGCTGCATACCACCCTGCTCACACCCGAGCGGCTGAACCCAACGCGCTTTGACTATCAGGGCATGAACACGGTACAGAACGACTTCAAGGAGTATGGCACGATGGATGCCCAGGGCCGCGACATCACGCCCAAGAGCAACGTGGTGACCTTCGAGCGGAAGGAGGAGAAGCATACCGTGGAGACCATCATGACTGCCGACGAGGCCAAGCGCTACTCGATAGCTGGCGTCTTCCCCGACTGGCGCCCTGACAAGGTGGTGAAGAAGCAGGAGAAGAAAAGCCGCAAACTAAAGGCGGCCTACGGCCTAATGGATAATTGATAATGGATAATTGAAGCAAGCAGTAAACAAAGAAGGCCGGCCTCATCGCAGAGACCGGTCTTCTTCGTGTTGTCCAAGGCGGATTCGAACCACCACAAACAGAACCAAAACCTGTTGTGCTACCATTACACCATTGGACAGCAACTAATTTAGCGGGTGCAAAATTACGAATTATTTTGCACACCGCCAAATTTTTCCTGCTTTTTTACTTGACAATCAGCAGATAGTAGTTCTTCTTGCCTTTCTGGGCCAGGAGATACTTGCCGTCGATGAGGTCGTCGGAGGTGATGACTTGCTGCTGGTCGGTGAGCTTCTCCTTGTTCAGCGAGACGCCGCCGCCCTGTACCATCTTGCGCATCTCACCCTTCGAGGGGAACACGGGGGCAACAGTGGTGAACAGCTCGATAGCGGGCTGACCCAGCTGGTCCTTGGAAATCTCGAACTGAGGCACGCCGTCGAAGACATCAAGGAACGTCTGCTCGTCCAGCTTCTCCAAGCCCTCCTTGGTGCTCTTGCCGAAGAGGAGGTTGGAGGCCTCGATAGCGGCATCGAGCGCTTCGCGGGAGTGTACCAGTACGGTCACTTCCTCGGCCAGGCGTTTCTGCAGCACGCGGCGGCCAGGATCCTGCTTGTGCTCCTCGACGAGGGCATCGATGACGTCCTTCTCCAACGAGGTGAAAATCTTGATATAGCGCTCGGCATCGTCGTCGCTGACGTTCAGCCAGAACTGGTAGAACTTATACGGCGTGGTGCGCTTGGGGTCGAGCCAGATGTTGCCGCTCTCGGTCTTGCCGAACTTCTTGCCGTCGCTCTTGGTGATGAGCGGACAGGTCAGGGCGAAGGTCTCCACCTCGTTGCCCAAGGTGCGGCGGATGAGCTCCGTACCCGTGGTCATGTTGCCCCACTGGTCGTTGCCGCCCAACTGCAGCTTCACGCCGTAGTGCTGGTAGAGGTACAGGAAGTCGTAGCCCTGCAGCAGCTGGTAGGTGAACTCGGTGAACGACAGACCGTCGCGAGCCGTACCGTTCAGGCGCTGCTGCACGCTCTCCTTGGCCATCATGTAGTTGACGGTGATGTGCTTGCCCACCTCGCGGGCGAAGTCCAGGAACGTAAAGTCCTTCATCCAGTCGTAGTTGTTGACCATCAGGGCAGCGTTGGCGTCCTTGCTCTCAAAGTCCAGGAACTTGGCCACCTGGGCCTTGATGCACTCCTGGTTGTGGCGCAGCGTCTCGTCGTTCAGCAGGTTGCGCTCCTGCGACTTGCCGCTGGGGTCGCCAATCATACCCGTGGCACCGCCGACGAGGATGATGGGACGGTGTCCGCAGCGCTGCAGGTGGCGCAGCATCATGATGCCGCAGAGGTGACCGATGTGCAGCGAGTCGGCCGTGGGGTCAGTACCCAGGTAGGCCGTTACCATTTCTTTCTGGAGCAGCTCTTCCGTGCCGGGCATCATCTGTGCCAGCATTCCGCGCCATTTCAATTCTTCAACAAAGTTCTTTCTCATTGTTATATCTTTTTTTTATTTTGTTATTTGTCATTGAGGTCGAAGACCGCTATGGTACTGGGTCGTAGCCGGAGCCGCCCCAGGGGTTGCAGCGCAGGATGCGCCAGACGGCCAGATAGAGTCCCTTGAAGGGTCCGTGCTTGAGGATGGCCTGACGGGCATACTCGCTACAGGTTGGCGTAAAGCGGCACGAGGGACCCAGCAGCGGCGAGATGCAGCACTGGTAGAAGCGGATAGGCAGTATCAGCAGCCATACCAAGGGTCTCGTGATGTAGTGCCACACTTGTGCCATATATTATAATAGGTGTTCAGCGTTCAGTTTCTCTGCCATTCTGTACATCAGACTGACGACTCGATGCTCCACATCGGCAGAGGGACTACGACGGTCAGAGAGCCAGACGAAGGCCAGCAGCAGTTGCTGGTCGGGTGGTAGTACATCGTAAAGCAAAGCCTTGTGCTGTCTGTATGCCTCGCGCACCTGTCGTTTGACATGGTTGCGGTCAACAGCGTGCTTGAAGCGCTTCTTCGGTACGCTAATCAGTATCTGTACGGGCGATTCCCTCTCCGTACGCTTTTGTGTCGTATACACTACTCTTAATGGAAACGCAGCCATCGACAAGCTGTGTCCTCCGCCAAAGAGCGTTTCTATCAGCTTTCGGCTGACCATGCGCTCCCGCTTGCGTAGTGTAGGAGCTACCATTATATATTAATAAGGTGTACTCTTATTCTTGGACCTCGAGCAGGTAGTGCTGCAGGGCTCCTGTCATCGAGGGATACTTCTCGGAGGGAGCCTCAATGTCGAGGCGCAGACCAGCATCCTTGGCAGCCTTGGCCGTAGCGGGTCCGAAGGTGGCAATGGCGATGTCGCCCTGCTTGAAGTCGGGGAAGTTCTTGGTCAGCGCCTCGATACCCGAGGGACTGAAGAAGATGAGCATGTCGTAGTCGAAGTTCTTTACCTCTTCCTCCGTGAAGTCGTTGCTGACGGTGCGATACATGACGCATTCGCTATGGTTCAGCTTTTTCGCGGTGAGCATCTGGCTGATGGTGTCGTTATGGACGTCGCTCATCGGCACGAGGTACTTTTCGCCTTTGTGCTTCACCATCGTGGGGATGAGGTCGTCAATCTTACCCGTCGTACCGAAGAACACCTTGCGCTTGCGATACTGGACATACTTCTGGATATACAGTGAGATGGTTTCTGTGACGCAGAAATACTTCATATCCTCAGGAATCGTCACACGCAGCTCCTTCGCCATCGTGAAGAAGTGGTCGATGGCATGACGCGACGTAAATACGATAGCCGTATAGTCGAGGATGCTGACCTTCTGAGCACGGAATTCCTTGGCGGTAATACCCTCTACCTTGATGAAAGGACGAAATATCAACTCCACACCGAACCGCTCGGCGATGTCGTAATAGGGTGACTTCTCACTCGATGGCTTGGGCTGGGAAACCAGAATTTTCTTGATCATAAATGTCTTAAAAATTTATTTTCAAATTATTAGCTGTTATCACCAAAGCGCCCCAGAAGGCAAGCAAAGGGATGATTTCGAGGGTGCAAAAGTACAAAATAATTTGCAATCGAACGACATTTTGCTTAAAAAAGATAGTGTAACACTTGTAAATCGTCAATATTTTAACGATTATCAGCACAATAATGAAATAAATTTCGACATTTTGTCCTGCTAAGTTGAAATAGGCCTGCAGGATGACAGCCGGGAAGAGAAACACCCCTTCGAGGGAGGTAATGAAGAGTAGCGCCTTCAGCCATTGTCCATTTTTCTTACCACCAAAGAAGGTGAGGTTAATCCATGTGTACAGCAGTGCCTTGACCAGGAAATAGCCTACCATCATGCCCAGATAGATGACGATGAGGTAGTACTGCGAACTGAGCGTAAAGGTATCGCTGAAGTGGTTGAACGTATAGAAATAGAACAATAGCGAGAGCAGGATGGACGTCAGCAGCACCAGGAAGCCCTGGAAGCGCAGCTCATTGGACGTCTCGAGAATCTCAGTGGTATCGCCGTGTGGCTGGTAGATGAAACTCTTGGCCTGCCGCTCTAAGAAGCCGCGGGCGTTGGCAAAGGCGATGACGGCCAGCACAAAGCACAGCAGCAGCAGCGACGTGATGATGTTGTCGTTGTGGACACTATACGGAATAGGGTCACCCGCCACGCCGTAGCGTCCGCCAGGCAGTTCTGGGTGGAAGAGGGTGTCCTTCGAGAAGAACCCTTCGCGGTAGTACTGCGGCAACTGCACGTCCAGCATGTTGTGCCCCTTGTCGTGTCCAGGCAGGTGCAGGGTGTCGGGGCGGTTGCTCCAGTTGATTTCCGAAGGTTTGAAATAAGCCTGTATGGCAGAGTCCTGCTGTTCGGGTGTGGCATTGCGTGGCAACCAGCTGAGTACCGTAGCAGGCGTAATAGGGGCATGCTGGGGCGCCAATGAGTCGCCCTGCATATCCACACTGCCTTGCACTGTGATGCTGTCTTGCTGCAATGTCATGTGCTCAGATGCCGAATTCACGCTTGATGTCGTCTATACGGTCGAGTTTCTCCCAGGTGAACAGTTCGACATCGATGGTCTTCGTTTCATGGTAGCGGCTGGTGAAGGTCTTCTTGACCACCTGCGACTCGCGACCCATGTGACCGTATGCTGCCGTCTCGAGGAACATCGGCTGGCGCAGTTTCAGCGTGCGCTCGATGGCCTTTGGACGCAGGTCGAAGAGCTGTTCTATCTTCTTGGCTATCTCACCGTCCGTCATGTTCACATGACTGCGACCATAGGTGTTGACATAGATGTTCATGGGTTTGGCGACGCCGATGGCATAGCTCACCTGTACCAGCATTTCGTCGGCTACGCCTGCTGCCACCATGTTTTTGGCAATGTGGCGGGCTGCGTAGGCTGCCGAGCGGTCAACCTTCGACGAGTCTTTGCCTGAGAAGGCTCCGCCGCCGTGTGCGCCCTTGCCGCCATAGGTGTCGACGATGATCTTTCGGCCCGTCAGTCCCGTATCGCCGTGAGGTCCACCGATGACGAACTTACCCGTCGGGTTGACGTAGTACTTGATGTCGTCGCCGAACAGGGCGAGCACCTTCTGCGAATGAATCTTGCTCTTTACACGGGGGATGAGGATGTTGACGACGTCGTTATGGATGGTCTGCAGCATGGCTGCGTCGTCAGCGAACTCGTCGTGCTGAGTGGAGACAACGATGGTGTCGATGCGCTCGGGTATGCCGTCATCGCTATACTGTACCGTCACCTGGCTCTTGGCATCGGGGCGCAGGTAGGTCATCACCTTGCCTTCCTTGCGAATCTCGGCCAGCGTGCGCATGATGAGGTGTGCCAGGTCGAGCGACACAGGCATCAGACTTTCCGTCTCGTTGGTGGCATAGCCGAACATCATGCCCTGATCGCCAGCGCCCTGCTCGTCTTCGTCGCCGTTGTCCACGCCTCGGTTGATGTCCTCGCTCTGCTCGTGGATAGCGGTGAGGATGCCGCACGAGTTGCCGTCAAACTGGTACTCGGCTTTGGTATAGCCAATCTTCTTGATGGTGTTGCGGGCAATGGTCTGCAGGTCGATATACACCTCGCTGCGTACCTCGCCCATCAGAACTACCTGACCCGTGGTGACAAACGACTCGCAGGCCACACGGGCATTGGCGTCGTAAGCCAGGAACTGGTCGAGAATGGCGTCACTAATTTGGTCGGCCACCTTGTCGGGATGGCCTTCTGATACTGATTCTGAAGAGAATAAATATGACATAAGATATAATGGATTATTGGCCGATGTTATGTTGGTTCAGCCATTCCTCCAACATGGTGCTCTGCTCGGTGGTGGCGCGGCTGAAGTCTACAGCCATGCCGCTGAAATCGGCTTTGACGGTTCCATGCCTATAGTACATTGCCCTGAGTTTGCCAAATGCTTTGTTGTTCATGTATTCAGACAGGTTGATGTCGCCGTTGCATGCCACCGAGTAGGTGAAGCGACCTGTCCCGTCGGTGTTGCTCGGCGCGTCGTAATTCACAATCTCGCCATTCTTCAGGTATAGGTTCACCCAGTAACCCTTTCCTTGGTTGCCGTTATCGAAAAAGAGAACAGCCCCCACATGGTCGTAGCGAATCATGTCGTCCGGATCCTCTGTCAGCATGTTGGCGACTTTGCCGCTTCTGACGACCTTGGAATACCAATAACCTGTCATAGGCTTGGTTTGGACACGATCTACCTCTTCGTCCCACGAGCACGAGCCAAGGGCCAGTGCTGTTACTGCTGCCAAAATGAATAAAAACTTTTGTTTCATAGACTTATCTTGATAAGATATTGGCTGTTACGGGGGCAAAGATAAGCATTTTTGCGAATATATGCAAATATCTTTTAAAAAAACATCACTTTTCTTGACGATAAACCCCTAAAAAACAGAAAAATTGCCTGACTTTGACTGAAAATCAGGCAATTTCCTTGTATGGAGCGTCTGTTTACTTCGCCTCTGGCAGCATGATGACTTCTATGTGGTTGCCGCTCTTGAGCAACTGGTTCAGGAAATCGCGCACGCTGTCGGTGGTCAGGGCCTCGACGGTCTTCTTGTAGTCGGTGTAGACATCCAGACCGTAATCCTTCCACGTGGTGATGGTGTTCACCCAGTAGCCGTTCTTCTTGGCATCGACGTCAATCTGCTTCAGCATATACTCCTTGACCTTCGTCAGCTTGTCGGCATCGACGGCTTTCTGCATGTCGGCAATGCCCTCGTGGAGCAGACGAATGGCAATCTCCTGCTTGTCGGGGTTCATGGGACAGTAGCCCTGCAGCATGGCTTTGGGCTGGCGGCTGCTGAGGTTGAAGCCACCGGCAGCACCGCACGAGTAGGCAGCGCTCTCGTCCTCGCGGATAGTCTTCAGGTAGATCATTGACAGCACTTGTCCAACGGCATCGAGCTTGACGATGTTGTCGAGGGTGTAAGGCATGTCGGCATACCACATCTCGAAGGCTGTGGCCTTGGGCGACTCGGTCTTCACCTTGAAGTTGTTGACAACCTCGCCCTTCGCCAGCGTCAGAATCTCGTTGAAGTCGTCTGCCTCTCCCGTTGCGGGCAGCGAGGCAATGTACTGTTCGATGAGCGGGCGCAACGTAGCCTCGTCGAAGTTACCACAGAAGATGAAAGTGAACTGTCCGGCATTCTTGAAGCGGTCGCGGGCCATCTCTAAGATGCGGTCGTAGTTGACGTCCTTCAGGTCCTTGACGTCAATCTGGGCAAAGCGCGGATTGTGGGCATAGAGGGTAGCAGCCAGAGAGTCGCTGAGCACCATGTCGGGCGAAAGGCTCTTGTTCTTCAGAGCCATATCCAGCTGGGTCATCAGGTTCTGGAATTGCTTCTCGTCCTTGTTGATGGCGGTGAAGTAGAGATACTGCATCTGCATCATGGTCTCTATATCCTTCGGCGTGGAGTGAGCGGTGACGTACTGGCGGGTGTTGCCCAACGTAGCATCGGCATTACACTCCTTACCGGCCAGAGCCTTCTGCAGCTCGGTGCTTGAGAAGTTGCCGAGGCCGCTCATGCCGATGGCCTGGTCGAAGACCTTCAGGTTGGTGTAGTCGGCAGCACCGAAGACGGACTTGCCGCCCTTGGCGAAGGCCTGCATCTGCACCTCGTCGTCCTTGAAGTCGGTCTTCTTCAGGATGACGGTGGCACCGTTCGACAGCTTCAACTCCTTATAGTCGAAGGTCTTATTCTCAGTCTCGCTGACTATCTTGCCCGGCTGCAGCTTGGTCACGTCCACCAGCGGCTCGTCCTTGACGTTGTCCACGTAGGCCTCGATGGTCTCGGCGCGTGCTGCGGCAATGGCTGCTGCCATCTGCTGCTCAGTGGGATAGGTCTTGCCTTCCTTCTCCTGCGCCAACAGCATGACGACGAGGTTGCTGTCGCTGTTGCTGATGAGGTCGGGCAGCAACTGGTTGATAGCTTCTACGGGGATGTTGGGCACCAGCATCTGCATCATGCTGAAGAGCTCGTCCAACGGCGGAATGGGTTCGTTCGTCAGGAAGTGGTCGCGGTAGGCATTGCCAAACTCGGCATTCTTGCGCTTGTCGCGGTTGGTATAAGCCTTCTCCAGTCCACTCAGGTAGTCGGCCTGGGCACGGGCATACTCCGTGGCGGTGAAGCCGTACTCCAGCACGCGGCGTGCCTCGCGGTAGAGGGTCTGCAGCGTCTCTAAGTCCTTACCCTCCTTGGGGATGCCGACGAGTTCGAAGCAGTCCTTGGTCTTGGAGAGTAGATACTGTCCGTCGTCTGCCATACCCTGGAAGAACGGACACGACTCCTCCTGGGTCATCTCCGACAGGCGCTGGCCTATCATCTGCGAGATGACGCTTACCTCATAATCCCGTATCAGGTACGGCAGCGTAGATTTCTCCTCGGGAGCTATGGCGTCGTGCTTCATCATTACCATGATTTCGCTCATCTGCTGCTCCTTGTCCTTCTCGAAGACGTAGATGGCCTCCTTGTTGTCGGGCACGACCTCAGCAACCACCTTCGGGGCGTTGGCATCGACCTTGATACCGCTAAACAGCTCCTTGACCTTGGCCTCCATGTGGTCGACGTCGATGTCGCCAACCACAATGATGGCCTGATTGTCAGGACGATACCACTTGTGGTAGTAGGCGCGCAGCGTCTCGGGACGGAAGCTGTCGATGACGGACATCAGTCCGATGGGCAGGCGTTCGCCATACTTAGAGCCAGGGTACATCTTCGGCAATGCGCGCTGGAACATGCGCATCTCAGGACCCTCGCCCAGTCGCCACTCGTTGTGTACGACGTCGCGTTCCTTGTCAATCTCCTCGGGTTCGAGCAGCAGTCCGTTCGACCAGTCCTTGAGGATGAGCAGACACGAGTCGAGGGCTGTAGCTCTCTTGGTAGGCACGTCGCAGACGCGATAGACCGTCTGGTCAATGCTGGTATAGGCGTTCAGGTCGCTGCCGAACTCCACACCAAGCGAACGTGTGAACTCGATGATACCGTTGCCCTTGAAGTGCTCAGAACCATTGAAGGCCATGTGCTCGAGGAAGTGGGCCAGACCGCGCTGGCTGTCATCCTCCTGGATGGAGCCGACACGCTGGGCAATGTAGAAGTTGGCCACGTTTTCAGGATAACCATTGTGACGGATGTAGTAGGTCAGACCATTGTCCAACTTACCAATGCGTACGTCGGGGTCGATGGGGATAGGTGGCAACTGCATGTCCTGTGCCACCAAGGCTGTGGTGCAAACGAATGCTACCGCAGAAAAAAATAGCCTTTTGAAATTCATAGTTTTAATGTTTAATATTTAATATTTAATTATTTAATATTTAATCTTTAATGTTTAATCTTTCATCTTTAATTTTTCATCTTTCATTTTTCATCTTTCATCTTCACAGCAGGTGATACGTGCCACCGGCGAGGGGTTTGATGACGCCCTTCATCTCTAACTGGAAGAGTAGGGCGGTCAACTGTCCAATGGGGATGTTGGTCTTGACGCTGATGATGTTCAACTGCAGGTCGTTGGTCTGTTGCAGCAGGCTGACCACCTGTTGCTCTTCGGGTGTCAGGTCGGGGAAGAGCTGTCGCTGGACGCTGTCCTTCTGCTGCTCAATAGTCTGCCAGCGCACAGTCTCTAAGAAGTCGGAGGCAGAAGTGATGAGGGCGGCAGTGTTGTTGCGTATCATGAGGTTGCAGCCTTCGCTATAGGCCATGCCCACGGCTCCGGGAAAGGCAAAGACGTCGCGACCGTATTCCTGTGCGATGCGGCAGGTGATGAGTCCGCCGCCCTTGTAGGCACTTTCGACGAGGATGGTACAGTCTGAGATGCCTGCTACGATGCGGTTGCGCTGGCGGAAGTTGTTGGGCAGTGCCTCCGTCTGGCTGATATACTCCGTCAGCAGGCCGCCCTGTCGTACCATCTCCACAGCCGTGTCACGATGGGCGTAGGGATAGATCTGGTCCAGTCCGTGAGCCAGCACACCGACGGTCTCGTAGCCCTGTTGCAAGGCGTTGCGGTGAGCGCAGATGTCGATGCCGTAGGCCAGTCCGCTGACGATGAGCACCTGTGGGCACTTTTGACGCAGGTCGCTGATGAAGTGGCGGATGAGGTCCTGTCCGTAGGTGGTACAGCGACGCGTGCCCACCATGTTGAGGACGTAGCGCTGGTTGAGGTCTGCCGTACCTTTATAATATAATAGGATAGGTGCATCGGGACATTCGGCCAGTCGCTGCGGATAGTCGGTATCGTTGATGGTAAGTGCGCGGATGTTGTTCTTGGTAATAAACTCCATCTCGACGGCAGCGCGCTTGAGGGCATCGTCCCAATGCTTCATCGACTCGCGCAGGCGGGGTGTGGCATCGGGGATGACGTCGCCGATGTCGTTGCGGTGTTCGTAGACAGCCTGTCCATTGCCCAATGCCTGATAGAGCTGCAGGGCCATTGCCGCATTAAACCCCGTCATGCGGGTGAGTGCTATGGTATAGTATATCTCGTCGGTCATGCTATTTCGTTATCGCGATTTAGGTAATTGCGAAAGGCTTGGTTGTAGTCCTCGCTGTCGCCGAGGACGCCGTTGACCAGACAAACCAGCGTGATGGCGCCACGGAAGCATAGGGCCTCGTCCGAAGCACGGAAGATGTCCTGATGGAAGATATACTTGATGCCTTGCTTCTCGAGCCATAGGCGCGAGATGAACTCGTCGTCGCAGCGTAGTGGCACCTTGAACTCCAGCTTCATGCGTGCCACTACGGCATCGACGCCTTTCTGGTGCATCTCGGCAAAACTCAGTCCACACTCCTTCAGAAAGAGGTGGCGGGTGTGCTCAGTATAGTGGAGGTAGTTGGCATTGTTGACGATGCCTTCGATGTCGCACTCGTAGTCGCGCACCTCCATGCGGGTTTCAAAAACGTATTTATTCATTGTCAATTATCCATTATCGATTGTCCATTAGCGCGAAGCGCGCAGATATTCATAGCCGATGCGGCAGCGCAGGCAATCCTTGCGGTCGCAGTATTCCTTCTTGAGTTGAATGAGTGCCTGTGAGTCGCCTGCCGACTTGACCTGTAGTCCACACTCCTGCCACATGCGTACGATGTGGTTGTTCTCGGCCTTGAGCTGTTCCAGGAAGTCGAAGGCGCGGTCGCACAACTCTTCATGGGAGGTATGACGCCCGTAGGCAAAGAGCAGAGGTATGCAGGTGTTGATGATGAGCAGGTTGATGCTAAACGGTGATAGGTGCTTGGCATTGCGGAAACTCTCCGAACCGAAGGTGTAGTGCGTCTCCCAGTAGGGCGTAACCTGTGTGCGCAGTTGTTCGCTGAGGCTTACCATGTCGCGACATTCCATCAGTTGCGAAAGACCAGCTTTCCGCTGGTAGTAGAGGTTGGCCAGCTGGGCGATGCGAATGTGGGGGAAGTTTTGGGGGCGCAAGCGCAGGAAACGCCAGCGCTTATAGTCCATGGGTTGTAGCTGGAACTTATGTGCCAGATACTGGTATTCGTTACGCAACTTGGCAAAGTAGCCCTCATTCAGCGCGTCTTGCTGGTAGCGCTCGGGGACGGCAGCCAGGTCGAGGAGTCCCGCTTGTCCCATGAAGATGGCCTCTATCTGGAAGAGGTCGTCGCGGTGCTTGCCGACAGCAGCCAGGGGGATGTGGCGTGCCCACTCCTCGAAGGCATCGCCATTAATGCCGAAGCCGTAGTTGCGTGCCAGCGTCATGAAGTAAGCATCCTCCCATGAGCCGTTGGCCTGACGGACTCGTTGCTCAATGGCTACGGTCTTCTGTTCCAGTCGTTCCGTCTGCAGGGCTGCCATCCACGCATGGATAGTGAGGCTGGCCAGCGAGGGGATGATACGGTAGCAGGGCGGATAGGAGTCTGTCTTCAGCAGTTCTTCGTAGTTGTCGCGTATCGACGGCGGCACTGTCAGGCATAGCTGCGGGATGAAGTTGCCTTGCTGCGTCTGCACATCGCGGTCGGCAATGCCTACCACGTGGAGCACCACATTGTCGTAGTTGGCATCGTGGTCATGCCCATGCACATACCAGTCGCTGGACTTGTCGTGAATCTCGACATTGCCCACCCACAGCGTGCCGCTTATCTTCACCTTGGCATTGAAGAAGTCGGGACCGGCATTGCGGTTGTGCAGACCAGGGTCTATCACTTCCACCAGCCGTCCGTCGGTTGTCTCCAATGGCTTTGCCGGCCATAGCTTGTGCTTCCAGCAGTAGTGCAAGAGCTGCTCCATAGAACTTTATGATTTGGGTTTGACCACCAACAGCGTCTTTCCGAAGTTGGTAAAGGTCTCGAACATCTGACGGATGGCGGGATAGTTCTTGGGATCCTGCTTCACCTTGTTGACGTTGAAGAGGTAGTGTATCTGCAACTTCTGGCCCATCTGGCTGACGAACAGGCGGCCTTCAACGCCCTTGTCGGTTGTCACCATATTATATTGCTCTGGCTTGTCTACCAGCACGTAGCCTTCTGGCAGAGTGATGTTGACGGTCATCATCTCTGACGACAGGCTGGGGAACTCGACTGGCATCAGACGGTCTTCCGTAGCGAAAGGACGCGGCTGAATGGGTGGAGTGGGGAAGGGACAGAAGGTAATCTGACCGTTGGCAACCGTTCCTTTGTAGTTGACTGCCGTGCTGTCCATGGCCTTCTGCGCAAACTCCGTGCTGTGCTGCTGCTGACGGAAGAGCTGTGCTGCCAGTCCTTCATACTGCGTGGTCTGCGTCCCCTGGATGGTGCCGTCTGCCGACAGCGTTGCCTCGATAGCAGCGACGGTCTTGGCCTTGATAGTCTTCTGCAAGTCTACCCACGTACTGCCTTTGGGGTTTACCAGACGGGCACGATCCGTTAGGAGTGTGGCAGGCAGCACGTTCAGCCAGCCGCCCGTCGATGATGCGTCGATATAGGCATATTGCCCATTGGACTGCTTAACGCCAACAACGAAGGTGGTAAGTTTCTGGAATGAGGGGAAGTTATAGGGCAGCATACCCTGGTCACGGCTGCGGAGCACCACGGGAGCCGCCTCCAGACCGACATCCTTCAGCGATTGGATGAGCATCATGTTGATATCGGCATTGTTGCCCGTACCCTGCTGCAGGATTTCCTTTGTGGGTCGTGGCCACAGGTCGTATTTACCGTTCCACTTGACACGGCTTGTCACCAACCGATAGACGGCGGCGGCACGCTCCTGCACATTGGCGATGTCCTGAATATGAGCATCCTGCAGTTCCTGATGCAGCGGACTGTGGGCATTCAGTTGCAGGTTGAAAGCGTCCGAGCCGAGTATCAGCTCGTCTATCTGTTGCCACGTCTTGGCAAAGTCCATCTGCGACATGCCTGGCAGGCGGTATGTCTTCAGTTCGGCAGTAATGCCTGCGCAGTAGTCTTGAATGTTCCATACGTAGTCGTCCTTGGGCATTCCCCTCAGGTTGCGGCCAATATAGACATAGTGGTTGGTGGTGATGGTCATCGGATTAGACAGGGGGTCGCTGACCAGTTTGAATTTCATGGAACCGGCGGTACAGGTATATGTCAGGCGCTGGATGCCATGGTCCTCGATGTTATAAATCAGGTAGCTGGGGATGTTCATGTCCAGTTTGGCATAGACCACGGGAATCTCGCACTGGGCATACCAGTCGCGCAACTGCCAGAAGAGCTGGCTATGGATGTTGTACTCGTATTCTATCACGGTACCCTCCTTGACGTTGGGGACAGTGAACTCCACCAGGTAGTTCTGCTCGTCAATCTTCGTCTTCACAATGTCGCTTTTCTTGAGGAAGGTCTTCACCACCTTGCCTCCCTCCATATTAAAGGCGGTGGCCTTGATATCCTCCACGTCCTCGTCGGAATCAACACCAAAGACCCCTTCCGTCATGGAGACACCTTCACCCTCGAAGTAGGAATCGGAACTGCCACCGGGCTTTGGAAGGGCCATGGCTGTGATCTTCGTACCACCGATACTGTTTATCGCCATGTGCTGCTGATAAGGTATGACCACCTTGGCGAAGCGGGCACCACTGGGTTTCAGCACTTTGATGCGTACCTTTTCATGATAGTCTATCAGATAGGTGGTGGACTGTACGGTGTATTCCACATCGGTCAGCCGGCAGAGCACGACGGCATCGGCCTGCGGGTCAGCCTCGTAAGTGGTCATCGCCAGTTCTTCCTTGGTAGGTTTGCCGAATTTCATGTTGACATTCTCCTGTGCCCATGCCGTCAGCATGGTCATGCATAGAGCAATGATAGATAATAACTTAGGTTTCATGATGGTTCATTTATTAGTAAATCAGCCACAAAGGTACGAATAAGTGAGGACAATACAAAACAATAAACATTTTTTATATATTGGGTGTCTTCACTCTCCGATGTTCAGTCGCAGTCCCAGTTGCAGGCTGAACGTCAGGGGCTTGTCCTTGAAGTAGTTCTGAAGGCGGCTACCGTTGTCGGGATACCAGCTCAGGCCCGGTTCTGCATACAGTCCTAACTGGGGGATGACGTCATACTGCAGGCCTATGCTGCCGTTCAGCGACCATTGCATGCGGTCCTTGGGCAACTGCTGGCTCACACCCTCCGTCTCCAGATGTGTCGCCACGTTCCAGTCGGCCTGAACACCTGCCGACAAGTAAGGTTTGAAACCCTTATATTGCCACAGCCGATAGCTCAGGACGAGGGGGATGCCGACATAGTGCAGCGTCTGCTCCTGCTGAACCTGTTGGCTGCGTATGATTTGGGTAAAGTCCGACCGCAGCTTTGTATAGACTACTCCCGTAGTCAGCGAAAGCCGAGTGGTGAGCGGATAGCTCAGCGTCAGTCCGAAGGTGATGGGCTGATAGTGGTGCTGGCGCTCCTCGTAGTCTGACAGCGTGAAGAAGTTGTATCTTCTGCCTGCCGCAACTTGGCTGTTTTCGTAGGTATCGTTATACTGCTGCGCCTTACCTGGGTCCATGATGGCGCCGTTACGGTCGTTCTGGGCTCCCATGGCATTCATGGCGTATAAGCCAATAGTAGGCGACGTCTTTTCCTTTCTG
>CACXAG010000030.1 GCA_902765585.1 uncultured Prevotellaceae bacterium | reverse complement strand
CGGGCGTAGGTGGGCGTGCCTATCTGGTCGAAGATGACGCCCAACTCCGGACGCTCGTTGCCCAGACGTATCATGGTCTTGACGAAGTTATTGCCGAAGGTGCTGTAGAGCCATGCCGTGCGGATAATCATGCTGCGCTCGCAGAGCTTCTGCACATTCATCTCGCCCACCAGCTTGGTGCGCCCATAGACGCTGTTGGGACAGGTGTCGTCGTCCTCCACGTAGGGGGTATGCTTGGTGCCGTCGAAGACGTAGTCGGTGGAGATCTGTATCATCCAGCCGCCCCGCTTGCCTATAGCATGAGCCAGATAGGCCGGCGCCTCGGCATTCAGCTTCTGGCAGAGTTCCTCGTTGTCCTCAGCCTTATCCACGGCGGTGTAGGCGGCACAGTTGACGATACCGTCTATCTGGTGTTCCTCCACAAAGGCTTCAATAGCTGACACATCGGTGATGTCCAGTTCCTGGACGTCCGTATTATAATAGGTGTGCTGGGGATTGGCCTCCTCCAGCTGTTGCATCTCGTTGCCTAATTGGCCGTTACAGCCAGTAATCAGTATGTTCATTCTAGTCTCTTTTACCTTTTTACTTTTTTACCCTTTTTACCCTTTTACCTTTTTCAAAACTCCAGCCCCTCCTGCTTGTCCTTCAGGTAATAATCGGAGAGCATGCCCACAAAGGTCGTAATCTCCTTCACGGCAGCCTGCGTATTGGGAGTGATGTCCTTCTTCTGCAGGCGTAGCATCATGACGCCATAGAGGGCGTTCAGACAGGTCTCCACCTCGCCCTCCTCCTTGTCGGCACCACGGTTGCGCAGCTCCACGATGAAGGGCAACACCTTGTAGTACTCGGCATTGTAGAACGGAAACTTCGTCGACGACAGCAGCTGGCCGTGCAGTTCCTGCAGCGTCTGCAGCGTCACCTGGTTGATTTGCAGGTGCCCCTGTTCGCGGCAACCCTCGGTGTTCATCATGCGGATAAGGTTACCAAACCAGTCGGTCTCCTCTTCCTTCTGCTCGTCGCTATAGTCGAAGCGGGCTATATACTCGCGGCGAATCCGTGCCAGCGAGCAGTCGAAGGCGCGAATGGTGTCCTCCACCTGCCACATGTAGAGCAGGTATTCGGCAATATTGCTCTTGCGTAACTCTTGTGCTATATACATTGCTATCGTTATTTCGTTATGACGTTATCACGGTCTTACGCTATAACGTCAGAAGAACCTGAACAAGTTCGTCACCGTGCCAAACAGCGAGATGACGGAGAAGATAACCACCACGGCGCCGATGACCTGATTGATGATGCGGATGCCGTGGTCGTCGAAGATGATGCGTACCTTGTCCACCAGCCACGACAGACCATACCACCACAGCAGGGCACCGCCTACGATGCTGGCAAAACCAATCAACATCTCGAAGGGATGATCGGGAATGACGAAGGCAAACTGGGCAAACAACGCCATGAAAAGGAAGACGATGAGCGGATTGGAGAACGTCACCAAGAACGCCGTCCAGATGTTATACCACATCGTGCCCTTCTGCTGGCCCGACTTATGGGCTTTCTTCATCGGGTCGCTGCGCCACGTATACAAGCCGAAGCCCAGCAACAGCACGCTGCCGATAATCTGCAGATAAAACTTATTCTGCTCGTTATTGATGAAATCCATCACGAAGGCCATACCAAAGCCCGTGATGCCGGCATAGATGATGTCGCTCACAGCGGCACCCAGTCCCGTGGCAAAACCATACCAGCGTCCTTTGTTCAGCGTACGCTGAACACAAAGGATGCCCACAGGCCCCATCGGTGCCGATGCTACCATGCCTATCAGCATGCCCTTGAATATCAGGTCTACTATATTTATATGTATTGGAAATGGCATATCGGCTGCAAAGTTACGAAAAGTCGAGCACAAAACAAAGAAACTTGTTTCTTTTTTTGGCGAGACGGAGTCAGTTCGCGTCTTTGCTGCAAAAAAAACGAAAAGGACGAAGTCATCCGCCTCGTCCTTTTCGTAATAATAAAACCTTCCCTTATCCCAGCAATGCTGGAGGCAGCGTGGGCATGGCACCGTTCTGCGTGCAAACGAAGGCAGAGACTTCCACGGCTTTCTTGTGAGCCTCCTGGACGGGTTTGCCATTGAGCACGGAGGCACAGAAAGAACCGGTGAAGGAATCGCCGGCGCCGACGGTGTCGGCAACCTCTACTTTCGGCGTATCCTGAAACGAGGTGAGTCCGTCGTCGGTAAACACGTATGAGCCGTTGGTGCCACAGGTCAGCACCAGCATCTTCAGATGGTAGTCGCTCCGAATCTTCTCGCACGACGTCCGCATGTCAAGACCCTCATAGCCGTACATGCGATTGATGACCACCAGCTCCTCGTCGTTAATCTTCAGAATGTTACAGCGCTTCAGCGACTCCTCAATGACATTCTTCGTATAGAACTGCTGGCGCAGGTTGATGTCGAAAATCTTCAGGCAGTCGGCAGGGGTATCGTCCAGAAACTGGCGAATGGTAGCCCACGACATCACCGAGCGTTGAGCCAGGGAGCCAAAACAGACTGCACGGCAGTTCTTGGCAATCTCTGCTATCTCAGGGGTATAGGGTATATTGTCCCATGCCACGTTTTCCTTAATTTCGTAGGCGGGGATGCCGTCACCCGAGAGTGTTACCTGGACAGTACCCGTAGGATAGTTCACACGGGGAAGCAGATAGTTCAGCCCATGTTCCTTCAGGGCATCGATGGTCTCGTCGGCCAGACTGTCCTCGCCCAATGCACTGATGGCGATGGTGTTTCCTATTCCCAGGAACTGACCTGCATGATAGGCGAAATTGGCAGGGGCACCGCCCAGCTTCTTGCCTTCGGGGAGTACGTCCCACAGGACTTCGCCAAGTCCTACCACAAATCTCTTGTTAGCCATAATATTTTATATATTTTATTTTATATCTTTTATTTTATATTTTATATTTAGCGTCAGCGCTTGATTCTTGGAATATAAGTAAAGAGGTAGACGACGCCGATGGCCATGACGGCTACTGCTCCGGCCTGACCCATAGCGTCACTGCAGAAACCCATGACGAGCGGGAAGATGGTGCCGCCAAACAAGCCCATAATCATCAGCCCCGATACCTCGTTCTGCTTGTCGGGCACGCTGAGCAATGCCTCCGAGAAAGCCATGGAGAAGATGTTGGAGTTGCCATAGCCCACGAGTGCGATGGCGATGTAAAGCACCATCTTCGACGAGCCGCTGAACATCAGCACCATCGAGGCAGCCATCAGACAGACGCTGATGATAAAGAACCAGCGCGTCTTCATCACACGGAGGAAGAACGACCCTGTCAGGGCACCGATGGTACGGAAGATGAAGTAAAGCGAGGTGGCAAAGGCTGCCTCGTTGAGCGTCATGCCTACGCGTTCCATCAACAGTTTCGGGGCTGTGGTGTTGGTACCCACGTCAATGCCCACATGGCACATGATGCCAAAAAAAGACAGCAGCACGATGGGCTTACTCAACAGGCGGATACAGTCCATGAACGACGACGACTTGCCTTCATGTATCTCCTCCTGGATAGGCGTCACCCATAGCAGGGCAGTGCCTAACAGTCCGACCACAAAGTAGACGAGGAACAACACACGCCAGTCGTAGCCGAACGACGGCATGGCCTGGGTGGCTCCCCACATGGCCAAGTAGGGGGCAAGGAACGAGGCGATGGCTTTCACGAACTGACCGAAGGTGAGTGTCGATGCAAGGTTCTTGTCGCCGATGATGAGCATGGCCAGCGGATTGATGCTGGTCTGCATCAAGGCATTGCCGATACCCAATAGGGAGAAAGCGACGAGCATGATGGCAAACGAACTGCCCATTAAGGGGATAAACAGCGACACTACTGTCACAATCAGCGAGAGCAGGACGGTATTCTTACGGCCAATCTTGTTCATCAGCATGCCCGTTGGTACACTG
This sequence comes from uncultured Prevotellaceae bacterium, assembly GCA_902765585.1. Taxonomy (GTDB): domain Bacteria; phylum Bacteroidota; class Bacteroidia; order Bacteroidales; family Bacteroidaceae; genus Prevotella. The sequence continues at coordinate 14,212 of CACXAG010000030.1, read as the reverse complement.
AAGATAAGAAACCAGAAGAACACCAGTGAGGGGAACACGTTGGCTACAGAGTCTGTCAGTCCCAGGTCTTCCTTTACATAGTTGGAGGCAATGCCCACCAAGTCCACGAAGCCCATGCAGAAGAAGCAGAGCATCACGGGGATCAGATAAATGGATTTGTTTTGATTACCCATAACATATAAGGTTTAATGTTTAATAGCATAGATTGTGGCTTTGCCGCCCTTCACCTTTATAGTATTATAAGGCTCGGAGGGGAACACAAGGTTGGTCATGGACATCTTGCCCTCGGTGTCAAACACTTCTATTGAGGAACGGTCGATAAACAGCCGCAACTGTTTGACCTGACCATAGGTCGGAGCCTCGGTGGTGCAGGGGAATGCCTCGCTGAAACTCACGTCACCGCTCTTCGTACGGTCCATTGTGAAGGTCTGTTTAGCACCGTCGTAGTGCATGGTTACCTGCTCGCCCTTCGTGTTAGACAGCACAATCTGCGTCTGGCCTTTCATGTCGATGACAATCTCACAGGCTTCCGTCGGGGCCTTCAGCCTGGCTCCGCGCACGGCCAGCATCTCCTTGGAGGGTTTCACGCTCACGTAGGTCTCCTCGCCGCAACGGAACAGTCCGAGGTCTCGGGGAATGGAGTTGGCCGAGCGGAACTGATGCGTCGGCACCTGGTTGGCATACTGCCAGTTCGACATCCAGGCCAGCACCACGCGGCGGTTCTCAGGAGCGTTGTAGAACGACACCGTGGCATAGTGGTCCTTGCCGTAGTCCAGCCACTTCGTCACCTTCGGCATTGACTCGCACGTGAACTTGTGGCCGTCGAACTGTCCCACGAAATACTGTGTAGCCGAGCCACCAAATGGTCCGCCAGGGTTGATGTTGCACAGCAGCACCCAATTGCTCATTCCTAATTTCTCATTTCTAATTTCGAATAAGTCAGGGCATTCCCACACGCCACCGTGGTTGCCGTACTCCTTGCCGAACGAACTCTCGTACTTCCACTCCTTCAGGTCCTTCGACGAGTAGATGCGCATCTCCTGCCCGGCTGCCAGTATGAGGTTCCATGCCTTGATATCTTCGTTCCAGAATGGGCGTGGGTCGCGGAAGTCTGCCACGTCACTGGTTGTCAGCACCGGATTGCCACTGTACTTCTTAAACGTCCGACCGCCATCCTTCGATATGGCCAGCGACTGCGTCTGGTGATGTCCGGCCGATGTGTACATGGCCACCACCTCGTCGCCCCGCGTCACGCATGAGCCGCTGAAAATGGAACCCAGCCAGTCAGCCTCGATGGCAGTAGGCTGTGCCTCCCAGTGTACCAGGTCCTTCGAGGTAGAGTGTCCCCAGGTCATGTTCTCCCACTGGCTTCCGTAGGGGTTCCACTGGTAATATAGGTGCCAAACACCATCCTTGTAGAACATGCCGTTCGGATCATTCATCCAGCCATACAGGGGCGTATGGTGGTAGATGGGGCGGAAGTGTTCGCAGTTCGTTGTGTCAAACGTATTCGAGTATTTCATTTCCTTCCAACAGACAAACTCGCCCACGGCACCCTTCTGGCGGCGGTCGCCGTGAAACTCAATGTCCAGCAGCGAAGCACCCTTCAGCTCGTAGGGTACATAGTAGTCTACGCGGTCAATAGCCAGCTTCACGTTCATGCGCTGTACCATGTCGTTCTGTCCGTTCAACACCGTAATGGCAGCAATGTCTTCCGACTCCTGAACGGGCAACAGCAGATACTTTTCTCCTTGTTTCACTTTCAGCATGGCATACCTGTCTCCAAGCACCGTTGCCTTGACCTGTGCCTGCATGGTCAGTGCCAGCATCACAGCCATCAGCAAAAATAAACATTTTTTCATTTCAAATTAAGTTTTTAGTTTTACAATATTTGCCGCAAAATTACTCTTTTCCCCAACATTCGCCTATAAATAATGATTCAAACACTAAGAAAAAACGTTCATTGCAACATTCCTCTTACGAAATAATACCATTTTTACACCTTTGCGCACACTGCTTTTCATAACAACACCGCCCAGGCTTCCATCGTGGAACCCTGGGCGGAAATTCTGATAAATGTTGTCCTAATACAATCTTAAAGACTATTAACTATACTCTAACCAAAAATACCTGTTCTTTATTGCTGTGTGACGCGGAGGTCGCTGACGGTGACCGAGCCGCCGTAGTTGTTAATGCTCCAGCAGTTCTTCTGGATGCCGTAGATGCGCTGGGTATAGCAGGCGACATCATTGATATACATCACCAAGACGGAGTTGTCGGTGTAGATGTCGATATTGTAGGTGTTGTCAGCGGGGCGGTCGAACCAGTAGCCGTCGGCAGCCTCGATGAAGCCCTTGCCTTCCTCACCCTCCTGCTCGAAGTTCACTTTACGGTGATTCTCGTCCTCTGGATTAACCACCATGGTGTAATACTTCTTCGAGTCGGTGCCACGGACGAAGGAGATGCCGAACTTGTCCCAGTTGTTGGAGGTCTTGACAGTCAGCGACACGTGGTTGTGTGTGCCCAGACGGTTGTAGAGCACGTAGGCATTGTCGCCCGTCAGGGTGCCGTTGGAATAGCCGTTGCTGGCCATCACCTTAACATCCTGCTGCTTGCCGTACTTAGCGGCCATGGCTGGCACGGCGGTAAGCTGCAGTGTGCCGTCGGCACGCTGTGTCACCTTGTGGCATATCAGTGCGCCCGACCAGTTGGGCTCGTTGCCGTCGCCGGCACCCACGTTGGTGTTCATCTCGTCGATGTTGCCGCCTGTGCGGAACGGGCACCAGCCCCAGATGTAGCGGTCAGTGCCGTTCGAGGCTGTCTTGCCGGCATAGAAGGCACGTGTGTCGAGCACACCCTCGCGACCGTCGGCAGGCCACTTCGGACCGTCGTTGAAGCAGCTCTTCAGCTCGTCGTAGCTCTTGGCCATCATATACTTCACCTTGCGGCTCCATGAGGCGCGGAACGACTCACTATATACCAGATACCAGTAGTCGCCCATCTTGAAGATGTCGGGGCATTCCAGCATGCGGTCCCAGATCATGCGGATACGTCCCACGTGCTCCCACAACTTCATGTCGCCCGACTTGAACTCTGCAAATACGGGGTCGCCGCCATTGACGGGGTAAGTGGAGACAATCATGTGGTACTGTCCGTCATCGGCCACGAAGATCTGCGGGTCGCGGAAGTCGTTGGCTGAGTAGCCGTAGTCAGGGCCGTTCATCTGCCACAGCTCGTCCTTGGTCCACGTCTTGAAGTCGGGTGAGGTGGCGCGCATCACCACCTCGCGGTTCTTGCAGTTGCCGTTGTGTCCGGTGTAATAGACGTAGTAGAGGCCGTCTTTTTCATTGTAGTAGCAGCATCCCGTACCGATAGCGGCATCCTGCTGGAAGTCGTTATCGCCGTAGGGGATGATTTCGCCTAACGACTGATAGCTGCTGCCGTCCTTGGTCTCTACGCCCCAGATGGGATGGAAGCGGAAAGTGGCATTGTTGGGGAACTCCTGAAGGTAGAGCACACGGAATGCCCCGGCCTTCTGGTCGTAGAACGGCATGGGGTCGCCCACACGTCCGACTGCCGGTGTGTAGTAGGTGGAAAAGCCTGTCTCGTCTGTCGGTACGAAACGTTCTGTGGTGCCGGCCCAGTCGCGTGCGGGGTCGCCATCGATTTTGTCATCGCTGCAGGCGGTGGCTGCGGCAATGCCGCAGCAAACGAGACCTGCACTCAGTAGATTCATTATCTTTTTATTCATCGTTATATGCTGTTTAGAGTTTATTTTCATTCTTCATTCTTAGCTCTTCATTCTTAGCTCTTCATTCTTCATTTTCCAGTCAGGTAGTCGAAGGCATTGAGCATAATCTTACCCATGTTGTCGTGGTACTTGCTGACGTAGGGTGTGGGAGAGTTCCAGTCGAAGAGTCCGGAGCCGATGCAGATGATGCCGCCCTTACCGTACTGTCCGTTCTTAGCCTTCAGTTCCCATCCTGCAACCTCCTCAGAGTGGCCGATGAGTGCGCGTCCGCCTAACAGGGCCTCAACGTCGGCAGGAGTGTTCAGCGGTGCCCAGCAGTGGAACTGCGACGTAGTGTTGCAGATGGTGTAGTCCTCGTCAAGTGTGCAGACGCGATTGTCGGCGGCACCGGGGAATTTCTCCAATCCCTTCCACAGCGGGTGAGATGTGTCGAACACAGAGAACATCCAGGGCTCGGGTCCCATCTTGTCTGAGCCTTCGCCGCTGCCACCCCAGCAGTTGTTGGGATAAGCGTTCTCAGGAGCTGCGCCTAAGGCAATGGCATAGTTGACAGCCGAGCGGCTCAGCACGAAGCCTACGCCACGCTCCCAGAGTTCCTTCATCTTCGACAGTGCTGTCATGGCTCCCGTCTCCGCATCGGCGAAGCCGTTGTAGTTACCGTATGACGGACAATGGCGGTGGAAGAACACCAGTTTCACCTCGTCGAGCGATATGTTGCCACTGGCAATGTCGGCAAATGAGGCGTATGCAGAGCCGGCAATGTTACCCGTGAGCCACTTGGCGGCGGCCTTCTCCTCCACGTTCAGCATCTCAATGTTCTCGGCGTTGCCCACGAACAGAGCCACGGGGTTCTCAATCACCGTGACATAAACGGTATATGTCGTTGTGGCGGTGTTGTCGGTCAGGACGATTTCCAGAGGTGCCGTGAAGTTGGCCTTGGTACCGCTGGCGGGGCTGCAGATGGCGTCCTCGCTATATACGGCCTCGAAGGTGGCGTTGGCCAGGTCGATGCCGGCATTGCCGCTGATGGATACCGTGATGCTCTTGTCAGCCTGATTGATGGCACCCTTCACGCCTTCCAGCACGAATGATGTCATGATGGCCTCGTCGTTGCGCACCGACAGCTGGTAGTCCATTTCCAGGTCGCCGTTTCTGACCTTCACTGTCTTTGCGCCGTCAAGGTTGAGGTGGTCGCCCACCTTGAAGTTGCTCGTTGCACCCTCCGAGAGTCTGAGACTGGTAATCTCCATGTCGCTCTTGGCGGTGAAGTCAACGGGAACCTTCACCTTCAGCAGTTTCTTCTCAGTGTTGATGACAGCCTTGTACTGTCCGTTCAGCACCAGTTCCTCCACGAGGCATGCCCCCGAGAGTCTCAGGTCGCTGGTGTTGTCGTCGGAGCAGGCGGTGAGGCCGACGGCAATGCCGCAGCATACAAGACCTGCAAGGAATAATGCCTTTATCTTGTTAATCATAACTCTTTTTCTTTTTTTATTAGTAATATTTAGTCAAAATGAGTTTTCATTGCTCATTTATTATGTTACCACTGTCCGCAGTTCTGCTGATAGTGTCCGTTTGAGGCTTTTATCTGGTCGTCGGGTATAGGCAGATACTCGTTCTTGTCGGCAGTGAACATGGCGCCGTCAAGGAAGTTCATCTTGGCCCCCTCCTCAACGTAGAATCTGTTGATGACGGTGGCGGCATCGCCCCAGCGCACGAGGTCGAAGAATCGCTCATACTCCATGGCCAGCTCTAAGCGGCGTTCCATCTTCACCATCTTGACGACGTCGTCCTTGCCGTAGCTGCCATTGTATTTGTTGACGGCAAAGTGAACACCATACTTGACAGGATAGGTTGATACGATGCTGTTTTTGGCCATTCCGGCGGCACGGTCGCGCACCTGATTGATGAGAGCCACGGCCTCGGTGGTCTGTCCCAGCTGAGCCAGTGCCTCGGCACGCATCAGCAGCACGTCGGCAAAGCGGAAGACGATGCGGTTCATCGACGATGCCCACTGGTTGTCGCAGTCGAACAGATAGGCATCGGTCAGTGCCGGGTCAACATTCTGTTTCAGTGCCACGTTCCATCCGTAGGTGCCGCCGCCGGCACGGCTCCATGTGTTGGTCTTGGCCACCATGAAGTTGGGATTGAACATATAGGGTGTTCCCGGTACGCCGACGGTGACGAACAGGCGCGGATCGACCGTTTCGGCAGACCCCACCTCATAGTCCGTGGCGGGAGCAGACTCCAGATAGGGCAGTCCGTTGCTATTGGTGCGGAAGGCATTGACCAGGCTCAGCGACGGCTTGTAGAAGTCGTTACCCGAGTCGTGAACCTTGGGGATGCAGGGCACAATTAGGCGGAATGCGAAGTTGAGGTTGCCCCATGTCGTACCGTCGTTGCGCGAATACTGTATAGCCCAGATGCTCTCCTTGCCGTTCTCGTATGGCTCCTCGGGGCGGAAGTTGTTGTGGAGGTCGCTCTCCAGTCCGTAGCCGGCACCGGTATAGATGGCGAGGTTGGTATATTCCACCACCTTCTGCAGGTCTTCGCTGCTGATGCTGGTCACGCGGTTGTTGGTGGCATCGTCCTGACGGTATGCCTTGTAGAGATACACCTTTGCCAGGAAGGCAGCGGCGGCAGCCTTGGTGGGACGTCCCTTCTCGGCCTGCTTGTCGGGCAGCACCTTGTAGGCATCCTCTAGGTCGTTGATAATCTGCTGCCAGCCCTCGTCGTTGGTATATTCGGTGTTCGACAGGTTGTTGTAGTCGTCCTCCGTCATATCGAGCTTGTTGACGAACGGAATCTTCTTGAACAGTCGCTTCAGCTGGAAGTGTCCGTAGGCTCTGAGGAACTTCATTTCGGCTGTGCGCTGCTGGATGATGGTGTTCTCCTGGTCTGATACTGCCAGCATGTCGAGCGACAGCGATACACGCGAGAGATACTTGTACAGCTTGTTCCAGATGGAACCGAAGGGCCAGTCGTTAGTCATCACGCCCGTGCCTTTCTCCAGTCTGTGGAACGGTTCACCGTCCGAGAACGAGGCACCGCCCACGTAGGCATCGTCAGAGCGGGTATCGTAGTTCCACAATGAGAACGACGAGTTCATGTCCTCGATAGCCACCAGTCCGGCGTATGCCGACGTGAGCACATCGTCAATGTATTTAGGGTCTTTCACTTCGTCCTGTGTCAGCGTGGCCTGCGGCACCTGCTCTTCCAGGAACGATGAGCAGGACATAAAGAGGTAAGCAGTGAGCGGTAAGAGGAAAGAGCATGCCCTGACCACTACCTTATTATATTTATATGTCTTCATAACTATATTTCTTTTAATATTTGGAGAAAGCAAATTCTTCATTCTTCATTCTTTAGAATCCCACGTTGAGTCCAAATGTCACATTGAGAGGAATAGGATAGCCGAATCCTGGATTCTCGGGATCCACACCCGAGAACTTCTTACTCTTTATGGTCAGCAGGTTCTGTGCCGAGAAGTAGAGGCGCAGACGGTCCAAGCGCAGCTTGTCAGTGAAGCTCTTAGGAATGTTGTAACCCAGCTGTATTGTGCGCAGCTTGGCAAACGAGCCGTTCTCTATGTAGTATGTCGACAGGCGTCCCTCGTTATTGGTGTCTGCCGTGGTCAGTGCGGGAATGTCGCTGCCCCTGTTGACGGGTGTCCAGGCATCCAGCACGCGCACGCCCTTGTTCAGGTAAGGTACGTTGACCGTTGAGTTGGCCCAGAAGTCAGTGCGTGCCTTGAATCCGTGGCAGTTGACGTCAACACCCTGCACACCCTGCCAGAACATGGTGAAATCGAAGTTTTTGTACTGCAGATAGACATTGATACCCCATGAGAAGTCGGGTGTCGGGTCGAAGATCCATGTCTGGTCGTCTTCCGTGATATATCCGTCGCCGTTGATGTCCTTGTAGCGTATGCGTCCCAGTCCGGCGCCGGCCTGAATGGCGTGGTTGTCTATTTCTTCCTGACTCTGGAACAGTCCGTCGGCCACGTAGCCCACCAGCGAGCCCTTAGAGTTGCCGATGACGCTCATCTTGCTGTTGCCGCCGAACTTACCGTTGGCAATCACCGTCTCGGGCAGCTTGGTAATCTCGTTGCGGTAGAGGCTGAGGTTGCCGTTGATGTCCCATGAGAATCCGTTCTGCAGCTTGTGGCGGTAGCCCAGCGCGAACTCCCAACCGGTGTTCTTCATCTCACCGGCGTTGATCCACTGTCCGCTACCCTCACCCATCGAGGCGATACCCTCCATGAAGAGCAGGATGTCGGTGGTCTTCTTGTGGAACCAGTCGGCACTACCGTAAATCTCGTTGCGCAGCAGGGCGAAGTCGATACCGATGTTGTGCTGTGTGGTGGTCTCCCATTTGATGTCCTCGTTGCCGCGCTGCTGGCGCACGTAGCCGCTGGGGATAGGTGTGCCGCCGTTGGTGCCGGCGATGTCGTAGGCCGAGCTGGCGACGTTCTCGTCCCAGATGTTGGCCGATACCACGGCCTGATACAGCGTATAGCGTGCCGTATTGTCGATGGCCTGGTTACCGGTCTGTCCCCACGAGTAGCGCAGCTTCAGGTCGTCGAGCCAGCTGGAAGTGTTTTTCATGAATTTCTCCTGCGTGATACGCCAACCAGCCGAGATGGACGGGAACGTACCGTACTGGTGGTTGTGTCCGAAGCGGCTTGAACCGTCGTGGCGGATGGTCACTGAGGCCATGTACTTGTCAGCGTAGGTGTAGTTCACCTTTCCGAAGAACGATGCCAGCGAGTAGCCGTTGCCGAAGCCTAATGCTAACTGGCGGCCTGTACCGGCCGACGGCCACATGTAGTCGGTGTTCAGAATGGCCAGTTCGTAGCGCTGTGCGCTGCTCATCTTGTAGTCCTGGCGGTTCACCTCCACGCCAATCATGGCGTCGCCCCGGTGCTGTCCTATTTCCAGGTTGTATGTGGCAATGGCGTTCCACATCCAGTTCATCCAGTGCTCCTGCTTGCTCTCCACAGCCGAGTCGGTGCGTTTCATCTTACCGTTGGCAATGGGATAGAGGAAGAACCGCTGCTCCTTCTGCGTGTAGTCCAGTCCGAGGGTGGTGCGCACGGTGAAGTTCTTGAACGGCGTGATGCTCAGGTGAGCATCGCCGAACATACGCCACTGCGTGTATTCATTATCCTTATTATTATGCAGCAGGCTCAGCGGGTTTTCGCGCTCCGAGTAGGCGCCCAAGGCCTGGGCATACTCACCGTTCTCGGCATAGATGGGGAAGTTGGGGTTGAACTCCAGCGCGTTCTCCAGGATTCCTCCGGGGGCTGAAATGCCCTTAGTGCGGTTGACGGTGAAGTTCTCGCCGATGACCACCTTGCCGTCAAACAGCTTGTAGTCGGCATTGGCGCGACCCGACAGGCGGCTGAACTCCGACTCCTTGATGGTACCAAGGTTGTCGTAGTAGCCCACTGAGAAGAATGAGTTGCCCTTCTCGTTGCCGTTGCTGACGGAGAGGTTGTACTGCTGCACCACGCCCGTGCGGGTAATCTCGTTGAACCAGTCGGTGTCAGCCGAGCGCACCGTGGCGCCCTCGTCTAAGAACATATTCATCGTCAGCCCGTTCAGCGTGGGGATGCCCTGCTTGTCATAGGTCCAGTCGAAGTTGTATCCTAAGTTGTTGTTGTTGGGGTTCAGACCGTCGTTCACGTTGGCCTGCCAGAAGGCTTGTCCCCACTCCTTGGCGTTCATCGTCTCAATCTTGTGTGCATAGAACGATGCGGCTACCGAGGCGTCGAAGTTGACCTTCACCTTGCCGTCCTTGCCCTTCTTGGTGGTGATGATAATCACACCGTTGGCGGCGCGGCTACCGTAGATGGATGCCGAGGCAGCATCCTTCAGCACCTGTATGCTCTCGATGTCGTTGCCGTTCAGCTCGTGCATACCGCCCTGCGTGGGCACGCCGTCGATGATATACAATGGGTCTACACCTGAGTTCAGCGTACCCTCACCACGGATTCGCACCGTAGCAGCACCCTCCAGGTTACCGTCGGCCTGGATGTTCATGCCTGGCACGCGCCCCTGCAGGGCCTTCATCGGGTTGTTCTCGTTCTGCTTGGCCAGCTCGCTGACGCTAACCACGCTAACCGCACCCGTCAGGTCGGCCTTGCGCTGAGTGGTATAACCCGTCACGACGACCTCGTTCAGTGACAGAGCGTCGTCCTCCATCGTCACTATCATGCCGTCCTTGGCCGGCAACTCCGTTGTCTTGTAACCGATGTATGAGAAGACCAGCGTCTTGCCAGCTTCCACCTTCAGTTTGAAGTTACCGTCGAAATCGGTCACGGTACCGTTCGTGGTACCCTTCTCCATCACCGTGGCACCGATGACCGGCCCCATGGCATCGTTCACTGTTCCCGTTATCTCCTGCGCGCACATAATTAATGTACCCGTCATCAATAACAGGAAACTCAGAATGCTTCGTTTCGCTTGTTTCATTTGCGTTACGTTATTTAAATTGGTTAGTAATGAAATTGTTGCGCAAAGATACAAATGTGAACGATAATTGGCTATTAATTATCGTTCGCATACTTGTAATTATGTTACATGGAACAATCGTTCACTATTTCGTCACTTTTGTCAACTCCTCAGTTCCATCGGATATTTGCCGTATTGCTGGCGGAAACATTTTGAGAAATAGCCCGGCGTGCCGAAACCCACCTCGTATGCTATCTCCTGAACGGTCTTGTCGGTCGTCGTCAGCAGCACGTAACCCTGCTGCAGGCGCATCTGCCGCAGCAGTTCCACCGGCGACACTCCCGTGATGGACTTCACCTTGCGGTACAACTGCACGCGACTCAGCCCCACGGTATCGCCCAAATCGTCCATTTTCAGCGATGGATTCGACATATTCTGGCGTATCGCCTCGTTCAGTCTCTCGGCAAAGATGGCATCCTGCGTCTTCTGGGGCGGCATTTCCTCCAGTTGCGTGTCAAACACCTGACGCAGCGTGCGGCTCTCCGGTTTGGTATAGAACAGCGTCTGCTCCTCGTTCATGGCCTGACGGTCGTGCAGGGCGCGTCGTGCCTTGATGATGGCCATCCACATCATGACAAAGGCCACGGACAGCAGTATAATGGTGATGAAGCTGCCTATCAAGACCTTGCGCTGTGTATTGTATAGTCCGAACGAAGCCTCCAGCTTGTCGTGTATGGTAATCAGGTCGTCATTCTGCTTCATCAGCTCTTCCGACTCCGTGATTACCAGGTCCACGTTTTCGGGAGTCACCACGAATCCCAGCATCGGGTTCTCGCGCTCGTAAGGCTTGCCCGTCAGTATGTCGAGCGCCAGCCTGACTATCTTCTCGCCATGCGTTGGATAGTAGTAGGTGCCCACCTGATGCCCCAGCCTCACATACTCTAAGCCCTCGCCCGGCATACCGTCGATGCCCAGTATCTTGATCCGCCCCTCTACGTTTTTCTCCACCACGGCCTTATACACGCCTGTTGCCATGCCATCGTTGTGGCAGAAGATGTAGGTATTGTCTATCCGCCCCTCGTCACCCGCAGCCCTCAACGAGTCGATCAACTCGCTGGCCAGCCGGCACGAGCTGTCGCTCGACCAGTCGCTCTTCCTGCATATATACTCCGCCTCGGGCATAGCCTTCATGGCTCTCTCGAAGCCTATGTGGCGCTCCAGTGCCGGCGTGCTGCTCAGCAGTCCCGTAATCTCCATGACTATCGGTCTGCTCTTCCCCCCTTGTGAGGAACCGAGGGTGGATGCTATCGCGGCAATGTGTTGCCCCACTATCAGCCCCGCCTCCACATTGTTACCGCCGATGAATGCCGTGTATTCAGCACTGGTCTTGCGATCGAAACTTACCACAGGGATGCCCACCTTCAGCACCCGCGCTATAGCATCGTTGATGGGCTTGATATCCTCGTATGGTGCCACCACCATCAGGTCGATGTCCGTCCCGGCCAGACTGTCTATCTGCCGAGCCTGCATTTCCGGGTCGTCAAACGAGTTAATGATGTCCACCTCCACGTCGTTCTCATACAGGTGCTGGGCGGCCAGCATTTCCTGGTTCACCTTCTCTCGCCACGGACCTTTAGAGCATTGAGCCACTCCAATCTTATACGTCCGCCCGCTGTCCTGGCATCCAGCCAGTAGCGCAGCTATTATTATAATAACAATGTACGCGCGATTTATATTTTTCATTGCGTTGAGTTTTTGTTTCGCCCACAAAGTTACGAAAAAAAACTAGTAAAATGCAAAAGGAAAAGCTTTTCTTTTCATTTTTATAAAAAAGGTCGATGCAATGAGGGAGCCTTGAGCCATCTCACTGCATCGGCAGATGTAAAATACTAAAAACAATCTTTACGCTAAAAAAAACGGCTAACCTTTATTTCACTATGACTTTCTTGCCATTGACTATATACAAGCCCTTGGCGGGACGGTCAACCTGCTGGCCGCTGAGGGTGAAGTAGCGGTTGTCGGCAGCTGACCCGCCAGCCTTGACAGTCTGGATGGCTGTCACAATCTCACCGTCAAGAATAATGCTGATGCCAGGACACTTCTCCAGAATCTGATCCCAGTAGGGGTCTTTCAGGATGACGCCACGCAGATCGAGCTCAGTGGCATCGGCAGCCAGTTTGTCCTTCAGCTGGGCAAAGTCGTCGTAATCCACTCTGAACCAGTCACCGTTGGCGTTCTGGCAGTCGCCGCGCATCATCGAGCCCGTCACCTTCACGCTGCCGGTCAGCGAGTTGTCGGCGATGTCCTTCAGAAATGTTTTGTCAACCATTGGCATGGGCTCCACCACCACATTATCTATATATACGTCTTGCGGTGCTTTGACATCGCCCGTCTGAGCGGTGATGGCAAAGACGCCGGGGAAGTCGTTCAGACCCTCGTTGGTAGAGAAGTCGAGCACCACCTTCTGCCACTGGCCTTCGCTGCCATACCATGCGGCAGTCTTCTGCCAGTAATTATCGGCACCGTTGGTGGGGTCGGACAGCTCTACAAGCAGGTTCTCGTTCTGTGCTTTCTTGACCATCAGCGAGAAGCGGCGGTTGCCGTTCAGGTTGAGCTGGTTGCCTTTGTCGGCATTCATCCAGTCGCGGAAGGGGCAAGCCAGGTGCTTCTGACCGAAGTCGTTGCCGGTCATGGTGAACTTCAGGCACTTGTTGCTGGTGTTGATGCCGGTCTTGTCGGGATTGTCAACCACTGAGGGATTACCGCGGTCCCACCAGCCGCCATACTCGTTGATTGACGTGATGGTTTCGTCCTCGCCGTCCCACAGCACAACCTGTGCGTTGCAAGTTGCTGCAGCAAATAGAGTTGCAATGAGTAATGTCTTCTTCATAATTTTCTTAAAGTTTTAATTAGTGAGTAATTTATTTCGTTGCAAAGATACGGTAACAAAGGCTAACCGACTAACAATAATATTTCGTAAAGTAATAAAAATGATTCATGAAACAATGGTGGACTATAATGTTCTTTTTCTTGACTTCGGCGGTTTTAACTAGTCCGAAATGTTGAATTGCTGAGTTTTGAACTGCAACACTGCAACGCTGCAACACTTTGATTTTTCCGTCTTGGTCAGTTGTTAACAGGGGACTTCCTTCGTTCCACCATTCGGCAATTGGTAGGTTCTGGACGAGAGCTGAAATTTAAGCCCTTGTACTTTTTCCCATGCAGGCTCCATATTTCTAATGTCGCGCATGAGATGATTGTGTTGCTTACCCGTCAGCTCGGCAATTTCGAGCGACGTCATGGTCTGTTCACTTTGTTCTTTCTGAATAATACGTCCATAAGAATATGGTTTTAAACTGTTTCACGTTGCAAAGATAATAAAAATGTTGCGCACAACCAACACTTTTTTAAAAAAAAGTTGCTTGCATACTACATCTTTGTCTGCTGCAGTGTTGACTTCGTCGACAACTGCTGGCGCTCGGCATAGCTCAAGCAAGCTTGGCTCTGCAACTCGCTGTTGCGGTTGTTGCAGTGTTGCAGTTCCAAAATAGGTTATACGAAAGTCAAAAATTAACTCTATATTTATATATATTATAATATATATACATATAGCATTATTTTTAGGGTATGGGACATAGCCTTTAGAGAACTGCAACACTGCAACAAGTGCAACAGTTTTTTGTCAACTTATTCAGGAAAGAAAAATATCGCAGAAAAATGAAAAATTTCTTGTGAAGTGTTCGTGAACCGCAATCAAAAGTTCTTACCTTTGCAGTGTCAAATTGAAATAGCGGACAGGCGGTCTTTAAGGGTAAAAATTGCGAGAGTTAAATCTAGAAATTGCGCGCATTAATGGTAGCAATTGTTCTCCTTAACAGTACCTTCAGGAAGCGAAACAAGGCGACAACGTGAGTATTAACAAAATTATTTACAAACATTTGAGCATTCCCGTTAAACGGGAAAGCGGCGTAAGCCAAAAGGGCTCATTGTTACAAACTATTTAAAAACT
>CACXAG010000029.1 GCA_902765585.1 uncultured Prevotellaceae bacterium | reverse complement strand
TGACCTCACTGGTGAGCGTGGTTCACTGATGGGTGCCATCCAGGGCTTGCTGCTGGCACAGTATGAGGTGCTCCGCGAGAATGGCCACACGCCCTCTGAGGCTTTCAACGAGACCGTTGAGGAGCTGACACAGAGCCTTGGCCCGTTGTTCGGTGCCAAGGGTATGGACTGGATGTATGCCAACTGTTCGACTACCGCTCAGCGTGGTGCCTTGGATTGGGCTCCCCGTTTCCACGATGCTATTAAGCCCGTCATGGAGTGGCTGTACTACTCGGTGAAGACTGGTAACGAGGCTCAGATTACCATCGATGCCAACTCGAAGCCCGACTATCGTGCTGGCTTGGAGAAGGAGCTGGAGGCTATGCGCAATCAGGAGATGTGGCGTGCCGGTGAGACCGTCCGCAAGCTGCGCCCTGAGTACCAGGAAGACTAAAAACGTTGAACATTGAACGTTGAACGTTGAACATTGAACGTTGAACATTGAACGTTGAACATTGAACGTTGAACATTTGGGATGAAAGATCTTGAGACTGTAACCCGCCTTGTGTGCCAGGTGGCCCGCGAGGCGGGTTCTTATATAAGAAAGGAACGTGCGGGCTTCTCGGTTGAGAAGGTCGAGCGCAAGCATGCCCACGACTATGTGTCGTATGTCGACAAGGGATCGGAACAGTTGATTGTCAGTCAACTAAGGAAGATAGTTCCTGAGGCAGGGTTTATCACCGAGGAAGGAACGACGAAGATGGATGATGTAAGATGGAAGATGGAAGAAACATCATCCGTCAGCCATCATACTTCAGACTTCACATGGGTGGTTGATCCGTTAGACGGTACGACTAATTTCATTCACGGCTTTGCGCCCTATGCTGTCAGCATCGCTCTCATTCAGGGTAAGGACATCCTGCTGGGCGTGGTGTACGACGTCTGTGCCGACGAGTGCTTCTACGCCTGGAAAGATGGAGGGGCGTATATAGAGGTAAGAGGTGAGAGGAAAGAGGTGAGAGGTGAGAGGAAAGAGGTGAGAGGTGAGAGATTGGCTGTGGGTACGAGTGGCATCAACGATGCCTTGCTGTGCTTGCAACTGCCATACAACAGCGATGCCTACAAGCCCATCATTACGCGGCTCATTCAGCGCTTCTATGGCAATGTGGGCAGCATTCGCATGATTGGTTCGGCAGCCATGGCGCTGTGCTATGTGGCGGCAGGTAGGCTGGACGCATACGCTGAGCGGTATATCGGTCAGTGGGACTACATGGCTGGTGCGCTCATCGTGCAGGAGGCTGGTGGTTGTGTCACTGACTATCAGGGTAGCAGCGATTTCACCCGCGGTGACAGCGTGGTGGCTACCAATAGCGTGGTGCATGAAGAGATTCTTCAAGAATTAAGAAGTAAGAACTAAGAATCCGTCAGCTTGTTGGATATGCTCTTCCTGGATGAGCCAGGTGAGGGCGCTGTTGAGCTCTTCCGTCGGCAGTTGCAGACGGTAGAGTTCTGTGATGTGGTGGCGCTGGTGGTCGCCCAGTAAGTCGAGGATTCTTTTACTGGCGTTGCGTTGTCCCTCGTCGGTCACCAACTGTTCCTGTTCTGCCAGACATACATCGCACTGGCCGCAGTTGTGGTCTGACTTTTCCCCAAAGTATTCCAGCAGCATGCGCGAACGGCAGCGGTCGCTGGTCTGCACGTAGCGTAGCATGGCCCCGATGCGCTCACGGTACTGTTCCAGCCGGTCTTCATAGATGCTGCGTGGTATCTGGACATGCTCCTTGTCCTCGCGGCGCTGCATGTAGCGGATGTAAGGCACCTGCCGCCGTGGGATGAAGCTGATGAGGTGACGTTGCGACAACGCCATAAGGATGTCGTAGGTATGCGGCTGCGTCAGTCCTGCCTGCTGGGCAACGGTGCTCTCGTCGATATAGCCGTAGTCGGCAAACAGTCCGCCGTAGTTGCGCAGCAGGGCTACGATGACGCGCTCCTCGTCGGGTGTCGTCTTTTCCAGACGGTAAAGGTCGTCGCGTCCTACCAGGAACCGCACGCGGGCTTGGTGGTCGGCCTCCTCGTCGTAGTCGATGTAGCCCGCCCGCTGCAGGATTTGCAAGGCCGAGTGTACGCGGATGGGGAAGTGGTGGAAGCGCTGGCAGAACTCCTCAATGTGGAACTCGTGGCTGACGCCATAGCCGTCGCCCGTGGCTATCTGGTAGTAGTAGGCCAGGTGTTCGTATACATCTTTAATATAATCGCGTGGGGGAAAGGTGTCGTCGACGCGCTTCTGCAGCTTGCCGTCGTCGCTGCTGTTGTAGAGCAGGATGGCTTGTGCAGGCAGTCCGTCGCGCCCGGCACGTCCAGCCTCCTGGAAGTAGGCCTCTAAAGAGTCGGGGCAGTCGTAGTGGACAACCGTTCGCACGTCGGGCTTGTCGATGCCCATGCCGAAGGCGTTGGTGGCTACCATGATGCGCACGCGGTCGTGCTGCCAGTCACGCTGGCGGCGGTCTTTGTCAGCATGGTCTAGCCCAGCATGATAGAAGGTGGCAGGTAGTCCTGCCTCGCACAGGTGCTCCGCTACCTCGCGGGCATGACGGCGGCTGCGCACATAGACGATGGCAGAGCCAACGTTCTCTCTTTGAGAGTGTGGCGTTGCAATGAACGACGAATGTTGGGGCTGGGAGAGGGCCTGGATGAGGGCGGTGAGCTTGTCCGAAGCGTGCTGTACGCGGTAGGCCAGGTTCTTGCGCTCGAAGGACATGCGGAACACGCGGAAAACCTCTGACCTCTCACCTCTCAATTTATCGCAGATGTCCTCCACGACGCGGGGGGTGGCAGTGGCGGTGAGAGCGAGAACGGGAGCGTCGGGATGCAGCAGGCGTATGTTGGCAATCTCTAAGTACGATGGCCGGAAGTCGTAGCCCCACTGCGAGATGCAGTGTGCCTCGTCGACGGTGAAGAACGATACGTGCATGTGCGACACCTTCTTCTGGAACAGGCTGCTGCCCAAACGTTCGGGCGACACATAGAGCAGTTTGGTACTGCCGAGGATGCAGTTATCCAACGTGCGCAGCACCTCCTCGTGCTGCATGCCGCTGTAGATGGCTGCTGCCGCAATGCCTAACTGGCGCAGGTGGTGCACCTGGTCTTTCATCAGGGCTATGAGTGGGGTGATGACGATGCATACGCCTTCTTGTGCCAGTGCCGGCACCTGGAAGGTGATGCTCTTGCCGCCGCCCGTAGGCATCAGTCCCAATGTGTCGTGGCCGCTGCCTATGGACTCGATGATTTCGCGCTGAATGCCGCGGAAGTCATCGTAGCCCCAGTACTTTTTTAGTAATAATTGATAATGCATTATCAATTGTCAGACTCGCTCGGCTGGATGTCCTCAATCTGCAGCTGTATTTCGCCGTGTTTGTAGGTGTTCTCTTCGATGGTGTAGACGATGTCGAACGAGCGCTTCGACTTGATGTAGCGCGCTGCTGCCGACTGTCCGAAAGCGATGCCGTTCATGACCACTGCCGACTTCGAGTCCACCAGTTCCAGCTTGATGTGCTCCTGGTTGCGGCCTACGACCTTCGATGTGCCGTAGTCGTAGACATTACGTGTCAGGAACAGCGGCTTCTCGTTGCCGGGACCGTGCGGTGCCAGCTTCTTCAGCTCGTTTAGCAAGCGCTTGTTGATGTGGTGGAAGTCCAGCTCCATGTCGATGTCCAGCGTCTGCTGTGTCTGTTCGGGCATGATGTGTCCGGCGACGTACTCCTGGAATCGACGGCGGAACTCAGGGATATTCTCCTGCTTCATAGTCAGGCCCACGGCGTAGGTATGTCCACCGAAGTTCTCCAACAGGTCGCGGCACGACTTGATGGCCTCGTAGATGTCGAAGCCTGCCACTGAGCGCGCCGAGCCCGATGCCACGCCGTTGAGGATGGTCAGTACCACCGTTGGGCGGAAGTATAGCTCCGTCAGTCGCGATGCTACAATGCCTACCACGCCTTTCTTCCATCCCTCGTCGTAGAGCACGATGCTGCGCTGGTGCTGTTGGCTCTCCAGTCGTGCGACAATTTCGTTGGCCTCCTCAGTCATCTGCTTGTCCACGTCGCGACGCCGGTCATTATACTCGTTGATGCGCACGGCCTCAGCAAGTGCCCGTTTCAGGTCTTTCTCCACCAGCAGCGTCACTGTCTCCGTTCCGTTCTGCATACGTCCCGAGGCGTTGATACGCGGACCTATCTTGAACATGATGTCGCTCATCGTCAGGTCGCGCCCCGTCAGGCCGCAGATGTCGATGATGGCTTTCAGTCCCGTCGACGGGTTCATGTTCAGCTGTTTCAGTCCGTGGAAGGCCAGCGTGCGGTTCTCACCCTCTATGGGCACCAGGTCAGCGGCTATGCTTAGCGCACAGAAATCGAGCAGCGGAATGAGTCGCGAGAAGGGAATGCCGTTGTTCTTGGCAAAGGCCTGCATCAGTTTGAAGCCCACGCCGCACCCCGAGAGGTGGTGGAAGGGGTAGGTGGAGTCCTCGCGCTTGGGGTTGAGGATGGCCACGGCGGGTGGCATCACGTCGTCGGGCACGTGGTGGTCACAGATGATGAAGTCTATGCCCAGCTCCTTTGCATACGCTATCTCCTCGACGGCCTTGATGCCGCAGTCGAGGACGATAATCAGTTTCACACCAGCTTCTGCTGCATAGTCTATTCCCTTGCGGCTGACACCATATCCCTCCTCATAGCGGTCGGGGATATAGTACTCCATGTTGGAATAGAACTGCTGCAGAAACTTATACACCAAAGCTACTGCCGTACAACCATCTACGTCGTAGTCGCCATACACCATGATGCGCTCCTTGCGGCCCATGGCATCGTTCAGGCGGTCTACAGCAACGTCCATGTCGTTCATCAAGAACGGGTCAATCAGCTCGTTGAGCATGGGGCGGAAGAAGCGTTTGGCGGCGCTCTCCGTCTTGATGCCGCGCTGAATGAGGAGTGTGGCGAGCGTCGGACTCATGCCGATCTTCTCGGCCAGTTCCTTAGCCGCTTGCTGTTTTTCGGGTGTAGGTGGTTGGTAATTCCATTTAAATTGCATTTATATTTGTTTTTATTTTCTTGCGCTTTGGGTTGAGGGGTCTTTCCCCTCTGTTGACGGGCTGTCCGCCCGCACTGGTATATAGTACGCCCCAAAATTACGAAGAATTTTCCAAACCACCAAATATTCTAACGAATTTTAGAAAAAAAGCGTGTTGAACGGTTGTGCTGCTATGTGTACTTTGTTTTAACTTCTTTGTCGCTTACTCTATGCTGGAGATGTCTACGAGGCCGTTGACGATGGCATAGATGGTGAGTCCGGCGGGGGAGTGTATCTGCAACTTGCGGGCGATGTTGCGGCGGTGGGTAATGACGGTGTTGACCGATATGCATAGGTGGTCGGCAATTTCCTTGTTGGCCATGCCCTGTACGAGTGCGATGATGACGTCCTTCTCGCGGTCTGAGAGCGCATCGGTGTTCTGGCCGGCACCAGCCTTGAACACCATGTCGGAGATGTTACGCGTCACGTCGCTCTGTTTCACTATCTGTTCCATGCGGCGTATGGCCGGAACAAAGATGTTGTCCTCCACCTCGGCATGCTGGCGCAGCCACACCTCGTTCTCATAGATGTCGTGCAGGGTGGCGGTGAGCTGGTTGTTGTGCAGACCGTCCATCGGCAGGTACTTGATGATAAGCAGTTTCAGCTCGCGCAGCTTCTTGTCAGTCGCGCTGTGGTGTTTGGAGAAGGTGTCCACATTGTAGTCGTTGGCCGGTTGTCCGTCGACGAGTGACTGCACGTAGGGGAAGAGCGTCTTCTGCTCGTACTTCATGTGGCGGCGTATCTCGTGGGCATAATCGTCGTAGAAGCGCAGGATGAGCTTGGCCAGCGACTCGCGTTCGTCCAGCGACTCCTGCAGCTCGCGCCGGATGTAGGGCAGCTGGAAGTCGAGGAAATAGGCGTGGCATGCTTCTAAATAGTGGAGCAGGGTGGGGACGGAGATGCGCTCGTCGGCCTCAAAATCACCGTAGCCATTGATGGTATAGTTGACCACAGCCAGGAATGTGTACGTGTCCACGTGGTTGTTCTCACAGGTTTCCTGTACGGTCTTGTCGCCGAATCCGAGGCTGATGCCGAAACTGCCCAGCATCTGCAGCAGGTCGTAGTTGTCGCGGATGAGCGAGATCATCTTGTCGTCCGCCTCATACATCTTCTGATTTCTCATACTCAATAATGATTACCGGGTGCAAAGGTAGGCATTATTTCCGATATGCACAATAATCACTATTAGGTATTTTAGGGGTGTGCGATGGGCGGTAAGCGGCAAAAAAGAGCCATTTCACCATTTTTAGGTATTGGTGCGCTGTACTTTTCAGTATACCTTTGCACCCGATTTTGCGGAGCTTCGTTCCTAATTCTCTCTTTGAGAGTGTGGCGTTCTCTGCAAGCAGAGTGTGGCGTTCTCTGCAAGCAGAGTGTGGCGTTGCAATGCAATGCAATGATAATTGATAATGGATAATTGATGATTGAAAGATGAAAGAAAGCGTAGTTACAGCATTACTGGCCCTCATGGGCCTCGGCGCAATGGCCCAGGATGCCGATGTGGATGCCACTACAGGCGCTACCCGGCAGGCTACAAAGACAGACAAGGTGACAGATGCCCTGTCGCGCCTGCACATTGGCGGCTATGGCGAGGCCGTGATGACCCGCAACTTCTACAGTCAGAGTTTTAATAGGTATAAGGCGCCTGAGAATTATGCCAACGACAAGAGTCATGGTCGCTTCGACCTGCCGCATGTCTGTCTGAATTTGGGCTACGATTTCGGCAAGGGTTGGACGATGGGTTCGGAGATAGAGTTTGAGCATGGCGGCAACGGTACTGCCGTGGAGATAGAGGCCGAGGAAGCTGGCGAGTATGAGGCCGAGGTGGAGAAGGGCGGTGAAGTGAATATCGAGCAGTTCTGGGTGAACAAGGCATTCGCGGGTGGCAAGTTCAACATCAAAGCTGGTGAGATTATCGTCCCCGTGGGCTACAGTAATGCCTACCATGAGCCAAACCAGTTCTTTACGGTCTATCGTCCGGAGGGCGAGGCCACCATCATGCCCAATACGTGGCACCAGGTGGGCCTCTCGCTGTGGGGCCGACTGAAGGAATGGCGCTACGAGGCACAGTTTTTGTCTGGCCTGAACTCGGAAAGCTTCACGGCAGAGAGTTTTGTGCACTACGGTGCCACGAGTCCGTATGAGTTCAAGGTCGCCAACAACTACGCCGGTGCCGTTCGCATTGACAACTATACTATAAAAGGTTTGCGCGTGGGCGTGAGTGGTTATTACGGCTACACCTTCCGCAATACACTGCGCACGCCGGGCAGTCAGTACGATGACGTGACGGGTGCGCTGGGCATAGTGGCCCTCGACTTCACGCTGAACCGCTGGAACTGGATTGTGCGTGGCAACGTCGACTATGCCCACTTTGCTGACGCTGACGCCATCTCGGCCTATAACCAGGCCAACTGGACGCACCATAAATATCAGGACGGCAACCCGCACCACTACTCGAACATCGGTAGTAATGCTGTGGCGTATGCCATAGAGGCGGGCTACGATGTCTTGGCGGGCATCGCCCTAATGAAAAGTGAAAAACGAAAGGAGAATAGTGATAAACTGTTCGTATTTGGACGTTTTGAGCACTATAATACAATGGCGAGTGGGACGTATGAGTCGATGTATAAGTACACGAAGAAATACCGCACCGTCGTTGGTGTGAACTACCAGCCGGTGAAGCAGGTGACTATCAAGGGCGAATTCTCCTATCGTTTCTTCGAGAAACCGAACAACAACGGACTGACTTCCGACAGCCCGCTCTATAAGCAGCCGTACAACAACGAGCCGAGCGTCAGCATTGGCGTGACGTATACGGGCTGGTTCCTTTGATAATGGATAATTGATATTTTAATGATAAGCAACAATGAAAACAAAGAATCTTTTGACGATGGCAGCGATGGCTGCCGTGATGATGACAGGCTTCGCTTCGTGTTCGAGCGATGACGATGCCGACAACAACGTAGTGAACGGTTCACAGGCAGCAATCGACCAGGCATGCAAGGACTGGAAGACCGCCCGCGCCAACTGGGAGAACACCGAGGCATTCCTCTTCGGTGCAGCCGACGTGTACTCCATTGACCCGCATACTGACACGTGGCCCGTTGCCGCTAACGACCTGGCTGACGTGCTCCGCGACGCGAAGGCGATGTCGAACCTCGATAACTTCATTAAGACCGCCAACTCCGGCATTCTGGGCTACCACGGTCTGGAGTATGTCCTCTTCCGTCAGGGACAGCCCCGCAACATAGACCAGATTACCACGTTGGAATACGACTACATCTGCGCCGTGGCCAAGGATCTCTACAACGCCACCGCTACGTTGGAGGCCTGCTGGGACTCGAAGGAGAGCAATGTCGAGCGCCAGCGCATAGCCAAGGAGTACGTGGCTACGCACCTCGCCATCGATGACGACGGCAATCAGGAGGGCGCGTTGGACGGTTTTCAAAATTTCGGCAAGGCATTCAAGAACCCCGGTACGGGCGACTGGGATACGGCACTCGACGCCACTTTGGAGATTATCTCCGGCTGTCAGGACATCATTGGCGAGGTGGGTGACTCAAAGATAGGCCTGCCCTATTCGCATGCGGACGTCAATTACATCGAGTCCCCTTACGCCTACAACTCCATCACTGATTTCTACGATAACATCGTTTCGTGCAAGAATGCCCTCTATGGTAGCATCAATGCCACGACGCCCAATGCCCAGTCGCTCATCTATTTCTGTCTGAATGCAGGCAACGCCACGCTCGCTGCCCAGGCCAAGACTGTGCAGGCGAAGCTCGATCAGGCGCTGGCTAAAATCAAGGCCATGAAGGCGCCGTTCGCCCTCTATTACTCTGATGCTTCGTGTGGGGTTGCTACCGATGCTCTCGAAGAACTCGACGATGCTCTGGGCGAGTTGGCAGAGACGCTGAAAGGCTATGCAGGCAACGAGACAGTAGAGAAGCAGTGTCAGGTTATCAACGAGAACTATGTTGACAATGTCGTCGTAGCTACCTACCGTCTGCTGGCCGACAATGCGCAGAAACTCTACCAGAGTATCGTTAAAATCAAGATATAAAACGTCGAAATCATGAACAGATATTCTTTGATTGGAATCTTTTGTACTGCTCTCGTCTTCGCTTCCTGTAGCGACGACGAGACGCAGCCGCTATCGTGGGACATTGGTGAGCCGACGGCTACCGACTACCCTGAGGACTATTATGCCGGCGGTCTGCTTGGCACCACCGCAGAGAATTCCTCGACGGCTTTTAAACAGCCCACCAAGGCTGTGGTCAACGAGGGTATGATGACAGCCTTTAACGAGGGTGAATACCTTTTCGAGAAGGACTACAATACGAACACCGACGGTGCCTTCCACGGCCTGGGACCGGTGTACGTGCGCCGCGGCTGTCTTTACTGTCATCCTGGCTATGGGCACGGTGCCCGTCAGACGGAATACAAGGCCGACAACCACCGCAACGGCTATCTGCTAGTCATCTACGACAAGACCACCAACGCCTATATCCGCTCCGTGGCCGGCATGCCGCAGACGGGTGCCGTGAAGCCCTTCAAGGCACCTATTGACGAGGAGCAGGTTAAGATAGCGTGGAACAATTATACCGACGAATGGGGCAACCGCTTCCCTGACGGCGAGACCTATGAGCTCATCTATCCCGAGGTGACGATTCCCTACAGCGCCTACTATGCACCTGTGGTGGTTGCTCGTGGCGGTGTTGACGTGACGCTCGACGAGGCGCAGTACAACGCGGAGGTCGGCGTGCTGTTAGAGTCTACTATCGGCATCTACGGTACTGGCCTGACCGATGCCATTCCCGACGCAGACATCACCGCCCAGTGGGAGTCGGAAAGCAAGTACTTCAACAGCATCGGTCGCACCGATGCACTCAATCCTGCTATGTGGAACCAAGCGACGAACACCTGGAACAGCTATTACTCAAACTCGCTGCAAGGCGACGGCACCAAGTATGTGCGCCGCTATACCTATGCCCTCTCGCGTGGTCCTATACTTGACGCCGCCGGGGCCAATGCCATCTGGAACATCACCAACGTGACACGTCCTGACCGCAGATACCACTACCTCGACCTCGCCGGCATCTACTATGCCACAAAGTCGTCGAAGGATAAGGAGGTGCAGGCAGGCTTTGAGGAGTACATCAACCGCATGGACCCTGCAAAGGCACATCCTGAATGGCATACCGGTGATCTGGAAAAGGATATCTACACCTACCTGACCAGCAAACAGCTCGATGCCGAGATGACGCAGGACCAGTATAAGAACCTAATGATTTGGCACCGCGGTCTGGCCGTCCCTGCCGCTCGCAATACCACTACTGAGGATTTTAAGAAGGGTAAGGAACTCTTTTCGCAAATAGGCTGTGCCGCTTGTCACCGTCCCTCGTGGCAGACGGGCGATGACAACATTCAGGACCCCAACAGGTTGTTTGCCAACAGCGACATGCCCCGCTATCCCCACCAGAAGATATGGCCCTATACCGACTTCGTGCAGCACCGCCTATGGATGAAGAACGACATCCGCACTGGTTGGTGTCGCACCACGCCATTGTGGGGACGTGGTCTGGCTGGCAAGACGGGCAGTGGCACCGAGCGCTTGCACGACTGCCGTGCCCGCAACGTGCTGGAAGCCATTATGTGGCACGGTTGTAGGGACGAAGGCGGACAGAGCGATGCCTACCAGACCGTCGTGAAGTTCCGTAACCTGTCGAAGAAGGAGCGCGATCAGGTTGTCTTCTTCATAGAGAGTATCTAACTGCTGCCAGGGATGGCAAGATTCGTATTCTTTGTGACTTTGAAACTAAACAAGATAACTATTTTCGCCCTATACACGCTCATCGTGGCGTGTATAGGGATTGCCACTATCGTAGAGAAATACCACGGCACGGCGTTCGTAGGTGAGCATATCTACGGTGCGTGGTGGTTCTCGGTATTGTGGGGGATGCTCACGGTAGCGTCCTTAGCCTATATCATGAAGCAAAGGCTGTATAAACGAGTGGCGGTATTCCTGCTGCATGCGTCGTTCGTGGTGATACTGGCAGGTGCATTGACCACCCACCTCACGGCCCGCCGCGGCACCGTCCGCCTCCGTACCGGCATCCCGGAAAAGGTCTACGTCGACAATGACCGTCGCGTAGAACACCTCCCCTTCACCCTGACGCTGAAAGAGTTCCGTATTATCAACTACCCTGGTACCGATGCACCCCTTGACTACCAGAGCGTCATACAGTTTTTACAGTCCACAGTTGTTGAGACACCATCAGACGAGATTCTCGTATCCATGAACCACATCGGCTACATCGACGGCTATCGCCTGTTCCAGCAGAGTTACGACAACGACGGAGAGGGTGTCACGTTGGGGCTGAGCTACGACCCCTACGGCATCGCCATTACCTATGTTGGCTACCTTTTATTATTATTTGGCATTATCGCTACGCTCTTTTCGCGAAAGACGCAGATGCGTACCCTCTATCGGAAGGCCATGATGATGGCATTATTATTGGTGAGTATTACCGTCCATGCTAATTCCTCGCCTCTTCCTGTCATCCCTGCCGATATCGCCCATCGCATGGGTACTATCCAGGTACTCTACAACGACCGTATCTGTCCGTTGAACACCGTGGCCACTGACTTCACCATGAAGATGACTGGCAGTGCCTCGTGGAAGGGCTATTCCGCTGACGAGGTGTTTTTCAGTTGGATGATTTACTATATGCCGTGGGAGCAGGAACTGCTACTCAACAATCCCAAGAAGAAGGGTGCCGACGAGCGGAAAGCCGTGGCCGAGATGTTCTACAGCGGTCAGTTTACCAAGATTTTTCCGTATCGCTTCTCAACTCTCACCAACCACCACTCGTCTATTACTTGGTATTCCCCAGGTGGACAGGTGCTGCCACGGGAAATCCCTGTGAAGGAGCAGTTCTTCATCAAGCAATCCATGGATTTTCTCACTGAGGCTATTGTGACGGGTCAGCATGACAGGGCTCTTGAAATCGTCGCCAAAATAAAGCTTTTCCAGCGTGATATGATAGGTGACGTACTGCCTACTGAGAACAAAACCCAGGCAGAACTCTTCTACAATAAATTGCGTAGCATCAAGTTTCCGGTGCTCATCACCCTGCAACTGGGGCTGCGCTGGTGGCTCAGCGGACATATTCCCCTTAGCAACGGCTACGAGACGATGCTCTTTATGGCGTGGATATTGTTGGTACTGACCATTGTTCTGTTCCGTCAGGTACGCATCATTCTTGTCATTGGTCCGTTGGCAGCTCTGTGCTGTCTGTTGGTGGCCATGATGACGGGAAGCGGTTCGGAGATTACGCCACTGATGCCCGTGCTACAGTCGCCGTTGCTGTCTCTCCATGTGATGACGGTGATGTGTGCATACGCCCTGTTTGCGCTGCAGATGATGTTAGGCATCTACGCTTTCCTTTTAAATAAAAAGAAAAAGGCAGCAGTTCTTGAAAGAACCACTGCCTTATCTCAGTTTCTGCTGTACCCCGCCGTGTTCCTGCTTACCATCGGCATCTTCCTCGGTGCTGTGTGGGCCAATGTGTCGTGGGGTAACTACTGGTCGTGGGACCCCAAGGAGTCGTGGGCGCTCATCACGCTGATGGTCTATGCCGTGCCATTGCACCGCTCATCACTGACCGCTCTCCGTGCACCTCTTCGTTACCACACCTACATCGTGGTGGCTTTTCTGGCCGTCATCATCACCTATTTCGGCGTGAATTATTTATTGGGCGGTATGCACAGCTATGCCTGATTATTGACGTAGTGCGTCGAGCCAGCAGAGGAAGGCCACAAGGGAAGCGTTCCAGTTGATGGCAATCTCGTTGGAGGCATACGACTCATCATCGTCGATGTATGACTCGTCGGGGACGTTTGAGGGGTAGGTGGCATTGTGCATGTCCTTCTTGTCCTGCTGACCAGGGTTTGGACCGCCCACGAGCATGCCTGGGAAGGGAGCCACTATGCCGTCGGCTGCTGATGGACGGTGATGTGGATGCATGGGACTATAGTCGCCGAAGCCAGTGACGAAGCAGTAGCCTGTGGCATTGCGGCCCAACAGGTAGTCGGCATTCTGTAGTGCGTAGCGGCGGTACTTTGTAGTGCCTGTCATCTGGTCGGCATAAAGTAGCAACAGTGCTTGACAACAGCAATGTTCAGCCAAACAACCCCAGCCGAAGTCCGATGCCTTGTTGCCGTAAGGTGACTGGAACGACGATTGGTCAGTGCCCTTGACAGCATTGTCGCAGTAGTCGAGGAGCTGGCGCAGCATGATTTCGCGTAACTGTGCTGCCTCACCTTTGACCTCTGACTTCTGGAGTGCCAGCCATTCGAAGGCACCGAGTGATGCCAGACTGCCCCATGAAGGTGTGGTGAACTGCTGGGGCTGATACTGTTGTGCATCAGTGAGATACTGCTGCTTGCCCGTCAGTCGCCAGAGTGCCGATGCGGCCCAGAAGAACTCATCGCTGGCGTTGCCGTCGCCATACTCGCCAGTTGTCACGGCGGGATCTTTCAGCTCGCGTTGGCGATAGAAGGCCATAGGATGCTCTTTGGCCCACTGAAAGGCGCGCTCAGCCATAGCTGCAGCCTGTGCCGGGAATCCGGGATAGTCCTGCTGGTACGGCTCGAAGAGTCGAGCAGCATCAGCCATGACGGCAGCAAAGTCGAGCGTGGCGGTGACGCTCTTAGCTACGACATAGCGCGGCTGCTTGCAGTCCGTAGGCATGATGAAACTCTCGAAATTAGGTGTGGTCAGCTTATGATAGACGCCACCATCGTAGGGATCCTGCATGGTCATCAGCCAGCGTAGGTTGAACATCATCTCATCCAGAAAATCGGGGGTCACATTGCTGCTTTCGGGGATGTTGGTGTTCAGACTGGCGAAATAGTCGCACAGCTGTTCGTAGGCTACAAACATGAGGCCGATGCTGAATGCCGAGTTTACCACATATTTATTATAGTCGCCAGCATCATACCAGCCCAACGGCGAGTTGATGACAGTGCCTGCCGGACGTAATGTTGAGGCTGCCGAGTTGTGTACCAGCACATGAGTGTCGGGATGTCCGAGGGGACGGTTGTAGGCACCACCCTGTTCGATGGCGATACCCGAACGTATGAGGTAGAACAGGCGTAGCGATGACTTGGCGATATCGTGGTAGGGCTGCTCGCTGACATGCAGTACGCACGACTCCTTACCAAGCGTCAGGCGGTAGTCGCCCGTAGTTGCCAGGCTGCCTAAGTCCACGACATAGCGTGTCTTGCCGGAGAGCGGCGATACGGCACGCCGGACGTTCTTGGCCTTCAGCACCTTGCCGTCGGGTGTCGTGATGCGTAACTTGCCGCCAGGATTGGTACCCTCGATGACGATGACTTTCTCTTGTCCCGGATAACAGCCCACTTGATTGCGGCGCAACTGCACACCGTCCTTGGCCTGGAGCCCCAGTGTGACACACGCAAGGACCATCATCAATAATTGCTTTCTCATCAGTCTTTCACCAGTCTTACTTCATAAATCTCACCAATCTGCTTGTGCGGCTTGGCCACGAATTTTACGCGTACCTGCTGCTTGCCGTTCAGTGCTTCGGCAGGAATGGGGTAGCTCTCGTACTTGAATTCAGAGATGCGGTACTTGCCCGTGTTGTTGACTTCCTTCACCAGTACATCGTCGACATAGATGTCGAACTCGTGGCTCTTCCATTCACCGACACCCCAATATTTCAGGCGCAGAGCGAGGTTGGTCTGACCGCCAGTCTGCATCAGGTAGCTGAAATAGTGGCTGTCGCGGGCATCGCGGTAGAACACGTCGTTGGTATTGCCCACAAATGAGTCGTCGGTCTCCATGAAGTGGTCGCTCTCGGGCTGCTGCTCACCAGGCTGCACCCGGTCGGTGGTGCGGGCTTCCAGGGCCTGACGCTCCTGCTCCTGACGGGCGAGGCGGTCGAGGTAGGCGTTGTAGTTGTCCTCGCTGAGTGCCAGCCAGTACATCATGTAGCGGGCGTCGTGCAGTTCGAAGAAAGGCATCAGCTCGTTACGGATTTCGTTGACCATCTTGGTCGAGAGCGTAAAGTGTAGCGGCTTTCCGGCTACGGGCTGCAACTGGCGGGCAATGTCCTCTATATGATTATTAATAAGGATAGGTGCTTGGTCGATGGGCAACTTCCGGCCGCTGGCTAACTGGCCGAAACGGCTGTCATCGGCTATCAGCATGGCCAGATCCTCGGTGCCGGTCTTCATGGCCAGCATGATGGGACCATGCATCAGGGCGATATACTGCGAGAGGTTGGGCATGTAGCGCACGCTGTTGTGCATGGGGAACGTGATGTCCACCACGTCGCCCTTTTTCCACTGACGGTCGATAGTCACATACGATGACGGGCCGGTAATGATACTCACGGGCTGACCGTTCACCTTGACCGAGAACTGGCCGGGCTTCACCCAGCCGGGATAGCGCACCTGCAGGGCGAAACGGCCCTTGCCCTGCGTGACAGTGATGCGGCTGGTCTCGCTGTAGGGGAACTGCGTCTGCTGGCGCAGTCGGATGCCCCGCTCCTTCCAGTTCAGTTCGGAAGCCACGAAGAGGTTAACGAAAAGGGCATCACCCACGTGGGTATAGACAAACTGGCCGTATTTGCCGTGGTTCTCCATGCCTGTGCCTACGCAGCACCACATGGCCTCGTTGGGCGCAGAGTAGTTGCGGTAGTGGCGCGGACGGGCTGAGGTGAAGTAGACGTAGCCGCCATGCTGGGGATGCTGGGTGGAGAGGATGTGGTTGAATGTTGCCAGCTCATAGAAGTCGGCATAACGGGCTTCGGGGTTGCGGCGGTGCAGGTCCTCGGTCAGCTTCAGCATATTGTTGGTGTTACACGACTCGGGACCGTCGATGTCCTCGACGAAAGGCGCCAGCGGTGTGGTATGCCTCGTCGCCCGCCAGTTCAGCGATGCGCTCGAAGCCGATGACCTTGGGCACCTGTGTGTTGGCGTGCATGTTGTCTAAACAGTCGCGGCGCGCCATCAGCGGATGGAGCAGTCGGCGGTGAGAGAATCGACGGGCCACGTCGAGGTACTTCTTCTCGCCAGTGATGGCATAGGCATCGGCCAGTACCTCGTTCATGCCGCCATGCTCGGTATCGAGGGCACGCTCCATCTGGGCGTCGGTGAGGCCAGATGTCAGGTCGATAGCCCAGTCGCAGAAACCCAGGAAGAGCTGCTTGGCTTGTTCGTTACCGCAATAGAGCCAAGCGTCTCGCAGACCAGCATACATCTTGTGAATATTATAAAAAGGTACCCAAGCGCCATAGTAGGCGCCGAAGTCGCCCTTCTTAAAGTTGCCCCAGACGCGGTCGCTGCCTGGAACACCACCTACATAGCCCTTGCCCCATTCGGGGTGGTTCTTGGCATTGGCGTCGGCACAGCGTTGCAACTCGCTAATCCAGTATTCCATACGCCGTTGGCACTCTTCATTGCCTGTGGCGGCGTTGATGGCCATAGCTGTCAGGTAGTGTCCTCCGACGTGTCCGTCAAGTCCGTCCCAGTTGCGGTATGACGTGCCCTTGGGCGTCAGTCCGGCCTCCTTCAGGTAAGGTGCCAGCAGACGGTCGTTGTCGTACTTCAGCAGTGTCTGGATATTCAGGTCACGGGCCTTCTTCAGCGGTCCGTCGAGTAGCGTGACATCCCCTAAGGGGAATTCGTCAGCATACAGTTTTTCCTGAGCGCTGGCCATCATGCTGGCGCTCAGGAATGCGGTTAGTAATAATGCTTTTTTCATCATGGTTTCTTTAAATACCCAGTTTCTTGCGGATTTCGGCGGGGATGGCGTTCTTGTTGATGAGGTAGTCCATGGTGTTGGCGGCGATGAAGGCCTTGGTCATATACCAAGTTCCGTTGTAGTCGCCAGTCTCACCCCACGAGTTCTTTACCATGTAGTACTCCTTGCCGTTCTGGTCCTTGGCAATGCCGTAGATGTGCATGCCGTGGTCGTCGGTGAGCTCCCAGTTGTCGAAGCGCTCCTGGCGCAGTTGCTGGGTGGGCACGATTTCAGGAACGGTGACACCTAAAGAGTCAATGATGTCGCGTTTTTTGGTGGACGTCATCTTCAGCCATTTGGCCATGTCGCTGCCCTGCAGGCTCTGACTGGTCTTCTTGCTGTCGACAGCGTAGGCCAAGCCCTTACGGGTAAATCCGTCCTCCGATACGTCGCCGCCCCAGGCAACGGTATAACCCTGCTCCAGGGCGTTGTCGATGATCTGCATCATCTCGTCCATGGGCACGTTATAGCTCAGTGGGAAGCGCCAGTTGTCCTGTACCTCCACTGCGAAAGCGGTGTAGAAAGGATGGTGGGTATAACTGGTGATGCTGACGTAGTCGTCGAGGTTGATACCTAACGAGGCCATAAACGACTTCGGCGTGTACTCCTTGCCCTCGTAAGTGAACTTCTCCGGGCACTTGCCGAGGTAGGCGTCGAGGATGCCCTGCAGGCCGACCTTCCACTGGTTAGAGATTTTCTTGGCGTCGCTCTTGGCGATGGCTGCCACGTAAGGCTCCAGTACTTTAAAAAACTCGTTGAAGTTGTTCAGCGAGTCGCCATACAGCGAGCCGGGGAAGGGCATGATGCCCTGTGGAATGATGCCGTGGGTCTTCATCGTGGCCAGCACGTCCTCAGCGCTGCCACCCTGGGCAAACTGGCAGTCGCCATGGTAGCGGACTACCTGAATGGCGCGCTCCATGTAGGTCTTGTTGGCAATGAACGACTCGTCGAGATCGTACGACTTGCCTGTGGCTTTGAGAATCTCAGACTCGAAGAACGAGAGGGTAGAGTAATCCCAGCACGTACCGCTGCGGTTTTGGTCCTTCATGGAGGTGATGGGGAGTTCCTTTACTACTGTAAACACGGGTTTGTTGTTGTTCTTGGCGGGTGCCTTCTTCTTGGCAGCCGATGCACTGAGGCATACCAGTGCCATGAGTGCGAAAGTTAAAACCTTTTTCATTTTGACTATTTATTTGACTATTTATTTGACGATTTATATTTCACCA
This sequence comes from uncultured Prevotellaceae bacterium, assembly GCA_902765585.1. Taxonomy (GTDB): domain Bacteria; phylum Bacteroidota; class Bacteroidia; order Bacteroidales; family Bacteroidaceae; genus Prevotella. Next base: position 16,542 of record CACXAG010000029.1, on the reverse strand, counting down.
CAGATTTCACAGATTACACAGATTTTTGCTGCGCGTTGTTGATGCTATTTCACAGATTTATTATTGGATTACAGCGGCTGATGCCGCGATGATGAAGCCGCTTAGAATCTGTGGAATCTCGAATAATCGCAGCTATAGCCGTTGAAATCTGTTTAATCTGTTAAATCTGTGGTTGTTCTCATATTTGCGTAAGTTGAGTTTATTTGACTATTTGTTTGTGGCCATGAATGCCTCCAATTCCTGCGGATGGTAGGGGATACGCTTCGAGCCGAGAAAGCGGCAGCCATCGCTGGTGATGAGGACGTCATCCTCGATGCGAATGCCGCCGAAGTCCTTGTAGGTCTCCAGCAGGTCGTAGTTTAGGAAGTCCTTGCAGTGCCCTTTGGCACGCCACTCGTCGATGAGAGCGGGAATGAAGTAGATGCCAGGTTCATCGGTAACGACGAAACCTTCTTCCAGTCGGCGTCCCATGCGCAAGCAGTTGGTGCCGAACTGTTCCAGATTGGGACGTGTCTCGTCGTCGAAGCCGACGTAAATCTGTCCTAAGCCTTCCATGTCATGGACATCCATACCCATCATGTGTCCGAGTCCGTGAGGTAAGAACATAGCGTGAGCCCCGGCGGCAACGGCTTCGTCCGTGTCGCCTTTCATAAGTCCTAATTCCTTCAGGCGCTCCGTCATCATGCGGCAAACGGCAAAGTGGACGTCCATATACTTCACGCCTGGCTTGGCGACCTCTAAGACGTAGTCGTGGCAAGCCTCGACAATGGAGTATATCTCTAACTGACGCTGGCTGAACTTGCCGTTGACAGGCATGGTACGGGTATGGTCGGAGCAATAGTCATCCAGTTCGCATCCCGCATCGCACAAAGCCAGACGTCCGCTTTCGAGCTGTGCCTTCGAGGGATTGCCGTGCATAATCTCGCCATGCTGTGAAAAGATGGTGGCGAAGCTGGTACCGTTGGACAAAGAACGAGCGATACCGTCTACCTGTCCGCCGATGAACCGTTCTGTCACACCGGGCTTGATGAGCAGTTGTGCTGTGGTGTGCATGGCATAACCCACGTCGCAGGCACGGTCGATGGCCGCTATCTCCTGCGGTTCCTTCTTGGAACGCATTGCTACCACGGCCTTGATGAGGGGCAGGCTGGCAGCCTCTTTCTGCTTGGAGGGGTGAATGCCCAGCAGGTCCATGATTTGGATTTTCGTGTCGTGGCGGTAGGGTGGCAGGAAATGGACCGTTCTGTTAGTTGCTGTAGTACAGCAACATACTGAACTGAGCTGCGCTAAGGGTGCGGTGCGGGTGATGCCTACCTCGGTGGCGAGGTCGCTGACGCAGGGCGTAAAGCCCATCCATACGATGTCCTCTACGTCGATGTCATCGCCGAAGAGCCACTCTTCATCGTTGTCGATGTCGATGACGCCCACTAGACCGTCGCGATGCTGGCCGAAGTAGTATAGGAACGAGGAGTCCTGACGCATCGGGGCATAACAGTTGGCGGGATAGTTGTAAGGTGACTCGTTGTTGCCGAAGAGTATGATGACTCCTTGGCCAACAATCCGTTTCAGTTCCGCCCTACGGCGGATGTAAGTCTCTTTGTCAAACATGTTTTTATGCTTTAGGTTGTGTCTTCTTGTTTCTGCCGCCTCGGTGGTTGCGCTTCTTGTTCTTGCTGCTACCATTTCCGTTGCCGCCGTTGCTGCGACCTCCTCGGCTACGACCGCCTCGTCCTCGTGAGGACTTGCGAGGGCTGGTAGGACGGTATTCTGGACCCTCGCCGAGACCCTCGGGCAGGACATTTTTCTGGATTTCGCGCTCCAGGAACCGTTCGATGTCGGAGAAGTAACGCATGTCATTGTCGGACACCAAGGTGATGGCGACACCGTCGCGCTGGGCACGGGCCGTACGGCCTATGCGGTGAACGTAGTCCTCGGCATCGCGGGGCACGTCATAGTTAATAACACACAGGATGTCGTCGATGTCAATGCCTCGTGCCACGATGTCGGTGGCAACGAGTACGCTGACCTGTCCGACCTTGAAGCGATACATCACGTCGTCACGCTCAGCCTGCGAGAGGTCGGAGTGCATGGCGGCGCAGTTGATATTCATGCGCTTCAATTCGCGGGTGATGTCCTTCACCTTATCCTTCTTGCCGGAGAAGATGATGACGCGTTCCAGTTCGCCAGCCTTGAATAGCGAGCGAATGATGCCTAACTTCTGCGGTTCGTAGCATACGTAGGCTGACTGCTGAATCTTTTCGGCGGGTTTGCTGACGGCAATCTTTACTTCCACGGGATCGGTAAGCAGCGTCCGTGCCAGTTGTTGAATCTTCTGCGGCATAGTTGCCGAGAACATGATGGTCTGGTGCTCCTTGGGCAGCAGCTTGGCGATGGAGAGAATGTCGTCCGAGAATCCCATGTCGAGCATGCGGTCGGCCTCGTCGAGTACGAAAAACGAGAGGCGCGAGAGATCAAGGTGTCCCATGCGGATATGGGAGAGCAGACGGCCGGGGGTGGCGATAATGACGTCGGCGCCCATTTTGAGCCCCTTCGTCTCCACGTCAAAACGGCTGCCGTCGTTGCCGCCATAGACGGCGACGCTTGAGATGCCGTCCAGATAATAGCCGAAGCCCTGCATGGCCTGGTCTATCTGCTGGGCCAGCTCACGTGTTGGCGCCATGACGATGCAGTTGACAGCATCCTTGGGATAGCCTCCGTCGTCAAGCATCGAGAGGATGGGCAGCAGGTAAGCTGCCGTCTTTCCCGTCCCCGTCTGGGCAATGCCGATCAGGTCACGCTCGTCCAAAATTTCCGGGATGCATTTCTCCTGAATGGGAGTCATCTCCTCGAAGTGCATGTCGTAAAGCGCATCGAGGATATTGTCGTTCAGATATGTTTCTTCAAATGTCATCAATTGTCAAATCGTAAATTGTCAAATCGTTAAATTAGCTTGGTGCTTGTCGGAAGCAGAAGTATGCTATGATAACATATAATAGGTTCGGAATCCATGCCGCCAACATCGGGGGCGTTCCGGCATTGATGGCGAAGGTGGCGCTGACGGTCTGTAGCAGGATATAGGCAAACGACAGAGCCAGCCCAATGCCCAGGTAGAGGCCCATGCCGCCTTTACGTTTGCGCGATGACAGCGACACGCCGATGATGGTCAAGATGAACGAGGCAAAGCTGGAGGCGATGCGCTTGTGGTATTCTACCTCGTACTGGACAACGTTCGAGGAACCGCGCTCTTGCTGTTTCGAGATGTAGCGCAGCAGCTCCGGCGACGTGAATGTCTCCTGCTGTCCCTTGGAGAAGACGAGGTCCATGGGTTCCATCTGTATCAGCGTGTCCAGTTCGTTGCCGGATGTAATCTGTTCACGCATGCCCTTCAGCGTACGTATCTTCCAGTTGCGGGCCTTCCAGTGGTAGCGCTCCTCGGCAATGGTGTCGTACTGGATGACGCTGGCATTGAGCTGTGAGACCATCTTCTTATTCTCGAACTTATAGAGCGCAAAGCCGTAGCCCGTTTTGCGAATGTCATCGTACTGCGAGAGATAGGCTACCACGCCGCGGTCAACCATCAACTGGATGTTGGATGCTGAGGTGTTTTTCTGGTTGTTCTTGTAGAGCGACTCGAAGTCATGGCGTACCACCGTGCCACGTGGAATGATGTATGCTCCGAGGAAAAAGTTCAGGACGGCGATGAGTGCTGCTGACAGGATATAGGGTCGCAGCAATCGCTTAAAGCTCATGCCGCAGGCCAACATGGCGATGATTTCCGAGTTTCCCGCAAGTTTCGACGTGAAGAAGATAACGGCAATGAAGACGAACAAAGGCGAGAAGAGGTTGGCGAAGTAGGGCACGAAATTGGCGTAATAGTCGAAGACGATGGCGCGCAGAGGTGCATTATAGGTGGTGAACTTCGCCAGATTCTCGTTGACATCGAATACAATGGATATCGAGATAATTAGCAGGATAGAGTAGATGTAGGTGCCGATGAACTTCTTGATGATATACCAGTCCATGCGCTTGATGAAGCGGAAAGGGTTCAGCTTCTTCATCCATGCCAGCCTATGCCAGGGAATGCGGTGCCATAGCCGACCTATAGGACGGGCTATACGGCGCCACAACTTGCGAGTGGTCCAGCAGAAGTGCTTTTGTCTTTTCTTCTTCATCGTCTGCGTCCTAAGTTGTCAATTACACTACGCTTCCATTGTGTGAAGTCGCCCAGCTCGATATGCTGGCGGGCATCTGTCACCAACCGCAGGTAGAAAGCGAGATTGTGGATGCTGGCTATCTGCATGGCTAACAGTTCCTGAGCCTTGAACAGGTGGTGCAGGTAGGCTTTGGAGTGGATGCGGTCGATGTCGCAGCCGTCCGGATCGATGGGCGAGAAGTCGTCCTGCCACTTTTGGTTGCGCATGTTCATAGTGCCTTCATAGGTGAAGAGCATGGCATTGCGACCATTGCGCGTCGGCATGACGCAGTCGAACATGTCCACACCGCGCTCAATGGCCTCCAGGATGTTTTGCGGTGTGCCGACCCCCATCAAGTAGCGGGGACGGTCCTTGGGCAGAATCTCGTTTACCACTTCAATCATGTCGTACATCACCTCCATGGGCTCGCCCACAGCCAGTCCGCCGATGCTGGCGCCGCCACCGTCGTTCAAGCGGCCCAGTACGTCGCAAACATGCTTGGCGGCATCCTGTCGCAGGTCCTTGTAGGTACAACCCTGCACAATGGGGAAGAGTGTCTGGTTGTAGCCGTAGAGCGGCTCTGTCTCGTTGAACCGCTTTACGCAGCGCTCCAGCCACCTCTGGGTCAGTCCCAGCGATTTCTTGGCGTACTGGTAGTCGCTCTGTCCCGGCGGACACTCGTCAAGTGCCATCATGATGTCGGCACCAATGACACGCTCGGTGTCCATTACGTTCTCGGGAGTAAAGAAATGCTTCGAGCCGTCTATGTGGCTGCGGAACTCACAGCCCTCCTCCTTCAGTTTGCGGATGCTGGTCAGCGAAAAGACCTGAAAACCGCCAGAGTCCGTCAGGATGGGACGGTCCCATGTATTGAACTTGTGCAGGCCACCCGCCTTGCGCAGGATGTCAAGCCCTGGACGCAGGTAGAGGTGATAGGTGTTGCCGAGAATAATCTGGGCCTTGACCTGTTCACGCAGTTCACTGAAGTGGACGCCCTTGACAGAACCCACTGTACCAACGGGCATGAAGATAGGGGTCTGTATTTGGCCGTGGTCGGTCGTAATCAGTCCCGCACGAGCATCACTCGCATTGTCACTATGTTGAACTTCAAACTTCAATTCTTCAATTCTTTAAAAAAACTTCAATTCTTCTCTTCTTTCTTGTCCTCCTCGGGAATGGTGAAGTCCATGGGGTGCTCAACGATTTCGTCCGTCAGGGCGAAGCGCCATACGTCTTGTACGTTCTCGACATAGTGGAAGGTGACACCCTTCAGGTACATGTCTGGAATCTCAAGGATATCTTTCTCGTTCTCCTGACACAGCACGATGTCGGTGATGCCAGCACGCTTGGCGGCCAGTATCTTTTCCTTGATGCCACCTACGGGCAGTACTTTTCCACGCAGAGTAATCTCGCCTGTCATGGCCGTGTTCTTGCGCACCTTGCGCTGGGTCAGTGCCGAGGCTATGCTGGTGGCGATGGTAATACCAGCCGAAGGACCGTCCTTCGGTGTGGCACCCTCGGGCACGTGGATATGGATGTTCCAATGGTCAAAGATGCGGTAGTCGATGCCTAACGTGTCGACATGGGCCTTGACATACTCCAAAGCGATGACGGCGCTTTCCTTCATGACGTCGCCCAGGTTACCTGTCAGCGTCAGCTTGCCAGCCTTACCCTTTGATAGTGATGTCTCAATGAACAGAATCTCGCCCCCTACGCTGGTCCATGCCAGTCCGGTAACGACGCCGGCGTAGGCGTTGCCCTGGTAGATGTCGCGATAGAAAGGTGGTTTGCCCAACAGGTCCTCTATCTCCGTCGGTGTTATCTTGTCATAGGGAAGTTCACCAGCTTCCGCTTTCTTGAAGGCCAGCTTTCGCAAGGCTTTGTTGACTTGTTTCTCTAATTGGCGTACACCGCTCTCACGGGTATATTGCTCGATAATTTTCTCAATGGCAGCCTTATTGAAGGTCAGCTTCTTGTCGTTCAGTCCCGTATTCTCCTTTTCCTTGGGGATGAGGTGGCGCTTGGCAATCTCGTACTTCTCTTCTGTGATGTAGCCGCTGACCTCAATAATTTCCATGCGGTCCAGCAAGGGACGGGGGATGGTGCCGAGATTGTTGGCTGTAGCGATGAACATCACTTTTGACAGGTCGTAGTCCACATCTAAGTAGTTATCATGGAAGGCAGCATTTTGCTCTGGGTCGAGCACCTCAAGCAAAGCTGATGCGGGGTCTCCGTTATGAGTGTTCTGCGTCACCTTGTCTATCTCGTCCAGAATGAAGACTGGGTTTGACGAACCAGCCTTTTGGATGTTCTTGATGATACGGCCTGGCATGGCACCGACGTAGGTACGTCTGTGTCCGCGGATTTCAGCCTCGTCGTGCAAACCACCAAGTGATACGCGTACATATTTGCGCTTCAAGGCATCTGCAATGCTCTTTCCGAGTGAGGTTTTGCCCACACCCGGAGGACCGTAGAGGCAGAGGATGGGCGACTTCAGGTCACCGCGCAGCGACAGCACGGCAATGTACTCTAAGATGCGCTCCTTGACTTTCTCCATGCCGTAGTGGTCACGGTCCAGAATCTTCTGGGCACGCTTCAGATCCATGTCGTCCTGCGTGTATTCGCCCCAAGGCAGTCCCACAAGCGTCTGCAAGTAGGTCAACTGCACGTTGAAGTCGGGTGAGTTCTGGTTGACCTGGTCCAGTTTCTCCACCTCCTTGTAGAAGTATTTCTCGATGTCATCAGGCCAATTCTTCTTACGAGCCTTCTCCAACAGGTCCTTTTTCTCCGGTGTACTCTCGTTGCCCATCTCGGCCTGCAGGTTTTTGATCTGCTGCTGCAGGAAGTAGTTGCGCTGCTGCTCGTCGATGTCGTCGCGTGTCTTGTTGCGGATGTCGAGTTTCAGCGTCTGCAAGTTGATTTCGCGGTTGATGATGCGCAACGTGTTGAAGAGACGCTCTTTCAGCGAGTCCATTTGCAACAGGGCCATCTTCTCCTTGATGCTGAATGGCATGTTGGAGCAGATAAAGTTGAGGGCCATGATATTGTTGGCCACATTCTTGATGGCAAAGGACGCTTCCTCGGGCAGGTCATCGCTCATCTGGATATACTGGGATGTCTGTTGGCGCAGGTCTTCCATGGCAGTATTGAACTCCATATCGCGCTTCTCTGGCACTTCCTCATGAGCAGGTGATACGTGTCCGATCAGATGAGGCTGGTACTTCACCAGTTCCTGCAGGCGCAGGCGTCCCAATCCCTGTACGATGGCGGTAATGTTTCCGTTGGGCAGCCTCAGCGTTTTCAGCACCTTGGCATAGACGCCGAAATCGTAGAGGTCGGAACGAATGGGTTTTTCTACCTCCGGGTCGCGCTGGCATACCACGCCAATGACACTGCCATGCTTCTCGGCCTTGCGGATGAGTGACATGCTTGACTCACGACCAATTAAGATAGGAGACACCACGCCAGGAAACAGTACAAGGTTACGTACTGCAAGAATAGGCAGATTGTCAGGCATCACCATATTCGTCAGGTCGTCATATTCGCCTTCAACGTCGGCAATCATCGAGAACGACCTGTTCTTGTTATCCATATACATTTTTATCTTTTCTTCCATAATTATATGCAAATTGAGGTGCAAAGGTACGAAAAAAAGTTTATAGTTCGTCGTTCATAGTTCATAATTTAAAGATATTTTGTATCTTTGTACCCAAAAACAAGACTTAGACGATGTTTCGATTCCGACAATTCACCATCGAACAGGAATTGTGCGCCATGAAAGTTGGTACCGACGGCGTACTGTTGGGGGCGTGGGCTAACGGCGGTTCCAGTGTGTTGGACGTGGGCACGGGCACAGGCGTCATTGCGTTGATGCTGGCGCAGCGTTATCCTGCTGCTCAAGTGACCGCCATCGATATTGACGAGGGTGCCGTACGGCAAGCGGCAGAGAATGTGGCGCAGTCACCGTTTTCCGACCGTGTAGAGGTGGTGCAGGCATCCGTGCAGCACTACAACGTTCAATGCAGCGCCACACTCTCAGAGAGAGAACGTTCAATATTCAATGTTCAACGTTTTGACGCCGTTGTCTGCAATCCGCCATTCTTTGCCGATTCGCTACAAGCCCCTGACCACCAGCGTAATATCGCTCGTCATGCCGAGACGCTGACATACGCCGAATTGATGCAGCACGCCTGGCGACTACTTGACGACGATGGTGAATTGAGTGTCATTGTCCCTTTTGACTACCGCAAGCGCATGGAGGATGAGGCAACCTTTGTCGGCTTCTTTCCCAGCCGCGTATGTGCCGTACGCACCACGCCGGGCAAGTCGGCACGTCGCTATCTGTTAGCTTTTCGCAAGCATCCTTGTGAGCACCAGTTCGATGTGATGACGATAGGTGATGAGCGCTATCGCAACCTGACGGGGGACTTCTACTTGTGAAAGCCTGTGTTCAGAAACTCTTCCCACTGACTCTTGTAGCCGTTGAACACATTGATGTCGACGGCACCTTGAATGCCGCTGACGCGCCCGTCGGCAGACAACTGCCAATAGACCAACTTGACGTCGGGCTTGTACTCGCCATAGCGGGCTATCCAGACGTTATAGTGTTGCTTGATGTCGTCAGCGTGCTGCATATAGCGGTTGACGAACATCTGGTTGACATATAAGACAGGTCGCATTTCTGTACGCTGTTCCACGATGTGCAGGAAGGTACGGACACGTTGGAGGAGTGCCTCTGTACCGCCTATCTGTTCCACTTGGGCGGCTGTCGGCTCTACGTCCATTACGGGTGGAAAGTCGCCCTTGCGGAACAGCGTATGAGTGACAAAGTAGTTGGCCTGTGCCTGTGCCGAGGTGCGGATGGAGAAGAAGTGGTAGGCCCCCACCCGCAATCCTTGGCGTTTGGCCTGTTGGTAGTCGCTCAGGAAGTAGCGGTTGCGGATGGAGGTTCCCTCGGTAGATTTGATATAGACAAACGATACGGGAAAGGTCTGCCCGTTGGCGGGATGCTTATGCCCCAAGGAGGTGATGCGCACCTTGCGCCAGTCTATGCGGTAGCGCTTGCGTCCCTTTTCATGCTGGTGGCGCGAGATGTCGATGCCATAGATGCGTTCTGACGTGTAGCTTATCCGTTCGCCTAAGAACTTTCCGTTTTTCCACTGGCCTACGCGCACGGGATGATGGGGCGACGACTCGAAGCCAAAGCCATGCCGCCTGTCGTCCTGCCAGAATCCTTCGTAGTGAGTACCGTCGATACCATCAAAAGTACCTTGTCCGCAGGCTTGCAGCCATGCGTCCATTTGTCCGCGGTAGGTGCCGAGGGTGTCGGTACGAGTGGCGGTAACAATGGTGTCGTTGGCAAAGATGCCGCAGACGATGTGCCCTTGCCAGTCGCGCACGATGCCTCGTCCATTGACGGGAGCCAAATGGAAATGACCGGCCTTCCAATAGCCGCCAGCTATTTTGACGGCGGGTAGCAGCCGGTCCTTGGCGGCGATGGTTCTCTGGGATATAGATTGTCTAGATGATCTAGATTGCCTAGAGTATCTAGAGATTCTAGAGAGCTGTGTGTTGTACTGCGCAACGAGGTCGTAGCCCTCATCGGTGACGTTATGGGTACGCAGGTAGTACTGTATCTCCTTCATCTGACCATCGATGAGTGCAGAATCTACCGCAGGTTGCCGGTAGATATGCACCTCTATCTTATCGGGGATGCATGGCGGTGGCGTGCGGAAGAAATAGAGCGCGTATAGCAGGGCGAGGATGACGACAACGCCAAGGCCGGTCCCCAGTTGCCAGTTTCTTATGTTGTTTCTTCCAGCCATGAGTCAATCAGATGTCGGGCAATGGAGAGCTTTTCCGGAATGTGGGGCAGGTGGTTGCGGTCAAACCACGAACCCTTGGACAATTCGGAGCGCTGCAGGTGTATCTTCCCGTGGTCATAGTCGGCGGTAAAGCCCACCATCAGACCGCAGGGGTAGGGCCACGGCTGCGAAGCAAAATAGCGCAGGTTGGTGATGTGCAGCCCCGTCTCCTCCATGACTTCCCGGTGGACGGCTTCTTCCAGCGTCTCGCCCGTCTCGACAAAGCCTGCCACCAGTCCGTAATGGTCGTCGCGGAAACTGTTGGCATGAACCAGCAACACCTCGTCTTTGCAGCCGCCGCCATTGTCAGGCACCCGTCGGCGTACCAGTACGATGATGGCAATGGCCAGTTGGGGCCATATCTCCTTGCCGCAGTGTTCGCATTTCTTGGAGATAGCCGTGTCGAAGTGCATGGGACCGCCGCAGACGCCGCAGAACTTGGTGTTCTGGTCCCAGTAGAGCAGCTCGTGGCACTTGCCGGCCTTCAAGTAGTCGGCCTCAGGCAACTTGTAATATGACTGGCGAAGCGGGCACATCTCATAGTGGCGTGACGCCTGAGGGCCGATGTCTGCTGCGATGGGTGTGTCGATGCGATAGGCTTTTTGTCCGTCGATATCCATCACTGTCGTCCACGGCTTCACTTCCGTAGGTGGCTCTGTAGGTATCTGATAGCTGTCTCCGACCTTTTCTAACACGAGGTCGCTCTGGCAGAAAACAAAGTACTGCATGGATAATTTGTGTAATTCGTGAAATTCGTGGTTCTGAAATCCGTTGTCCTATTCCCCGAAAATCAGTTTGCGGTCGCGCTCAAGAGCAGGCTTGGTCCACTCCTCGGGAACGAACTTCCAGTTGTTCAGCGCCTTGGGTGTTACATTGCCCTCGCGCTCAATCTTCTGTGTCAGGTAGTGGCGCTGGTCGCGTTCGCTCATGTATTCTATGCGGTTTGGGATGGAATCCATCGGGATGCCGGCACCGCGAGTCAGCAGTTCACCGCCGCCATTGCCGCGATAGCTGTTCATGGCTACGCGATACCAGGCGTTCTCGTCGAACGGGCGACCGTCGGAGAACTGTAGAATCTTAACCTTCTGTCCGTCTGGCTTGGTGACGTCAACCTCATAGTCGAGACCTGCTGCCGAGTCGAAGTTGAAGGTGAAATTCTTGAATCCCAAGCGCTGTTTGTCAATCAGGGATTCTTCGTTCAGCAGCATGATGTGGTCGTCGGGAGTCTTCATGGTGTTCACCCACAGGTCATAGCTCATTTCCAGATAGTTGTGTATTTCCTTTCCCGTCATGCGGAGCACATAGATTTTGTTCTCGAAGCGGTATAGCTTGAACATGTCGCTCATGTAGATGGGGCCGGCCTTGATAACTGAGTTGAACGACAAGGGGGCGTTAAACGACAGGTCAGCGCCAGTATGTTCCAGCTGCAGCTGGTGGATGTAGTCGGTGAAAGCTGCCGAACCGAAGAAGGATTCGCGTGAGTACATGGGGAAGGCAAAGGTTCCCAACTGACGCTCAACAAAAGTGCGAATGCTGTCTATCTGTGGTTGGAAATGGCGCATGAAATCTTCGTCCAAAGCCTCGCTGGTAATATCTACCAGTTCGCCTTTTTTCTCGACAATCTGAACGTTTCTGGAGCTTGATTTCTCATCATTAATCTTGAATGTAATGGTGGCTTGTGCTACGTTGATGGCATTGCACGAGGGGTCCAGGCAGAGCACGCCGTTGGGCAGCACCTCGTGACGGGCCCTGTGGTCGTGACCGTAGAAGACGACGTCAAAGCCCTCTACCTCTTCAGCCACTTTCTTGGCGGCATCTTCGTCATATTCGTCGGTGACGATACCGCCGTCCCAGCCGCTGTGGAAGAGTCCTATGATGGCATCGGCCTTCTCCTGTTCGCGCAGAATCTTCACCCATTTGCGAGCGCATGCCGTCATCTCCTCAAACCGCAAGCCTTCCCACAGACTCTCGGGCAGCCAGTTGGGGATGGCGGGTGTCAGCAAGCCTAAAATGGCAATGCGCACGCCGTCGCGTTCCACCATCAGGTAGGGTTTGACGTAGGGCTGCCCGCTCTTGGCGTCGATGATGTTAGCGCCAAGGGTTGGGCACTTCAACTCGCTAATCCACTTGTCGTACACGGCATGCCCCGTTTCTACGTCGTGGTTACCGAAGGTCTGTGCGTCGAACTTTAGGTAGTTAATGACCTCGGCGGCAATGTTGGGGGCGTCGGTCTTGACGAAGTTGGTGTAATAGCAGGTGGGCTGTCCCTGTAGGATGTCGCCATTGTCCATTAGGATAAGGTTTTGCCCGAACTGCTCACGCTGTCGTTTCAGGTACGTGCTGACACGTGCCATCGTGCCTTTCATCGGTTTGCGTTCGATGAAGTCGTAGGGGAAGAAGGCTCCGTGTACGTCCGAAGTTTCTATCAGTCGCAGGGTGACTGTTTTTTCTTTCTTTGCCATCGCGGTGGTGGTGAGGCACAGTAGTGCCAATGCTGTAATGATAGTCTGTTTCATATTCATAGTCAGGTAGTTATTCGGTTTAAAAATGTTTCTGCTCGTTGCAGGTCCTCGGGGGTGTCTATGCCCACGGTCTCGACATCTGTCAGGCCGACACGGATGCGGTAACCGTTCTCCAACCAGCGCAGCTGTTCCAGGCTCTCGGCTATCTCAAGCGGCGACTGCGGCAGTTGTGTCACCTGGCGCAGCACTTCGCGGCGGTAGGCATACAGTCCCAGATGTTTCAGGTAGGGGAAGTGTTGCAACCATGCTTGCTGCTCCTGTCCCCTGACAAAAGGGATGACGGAGCGGCTGAAGTAGAGGGCAAAGCCTTGCAGGTCGGTGACTATCTTGGGCGAGTTGGGATTGGTGGCAGCCTCCATGCTGTCGAACCGCTTCCCCAGCGTGCCTATCTGAGTCTCGTTGTTATCAAAGAGTCCCATCAGGGTCTTTATCTGACTGGGGTGGATGAAGGGCTCGTCACCTTGGATGTTGATGATGACGTCAGCATCAGTACCAATCTTCTCCGCAGCCTCCTCAATGCGGTCGGTGCCGCTCTTGTGGTCGCTACGGGTCATGACGGCACGCCCTCCAAACTGTTCCACACACTGCAGAATGCGCTCGTCGTCAGTAGCGACATAAGCCTCTTCCAGGACAGTTGCGGCTTGTTCATAGACGCGTTGGATGACAGGTTTGCCACCCAGTATGGCGAGTGGTTTGCCCGGAAAGCGCGTTGAGGCGTAACGGGCGGGAATGATTGCTATAAACTTCATGCGGTCGTAAAATCTTTTTAATTTGGTTGCAAAGATAGTGAATATTTTTTAAAACGCATTGCGGTATCGGATTTTTTTCATACCTTTGTCAAATTAAATAGAATTAGCAAAGAATGAAACTACGATATATCACACTTTTTACAATAGCTGCATGGTCGATTGCGACGTCAGCACAGAAAATTACCCTTGGCTCCTGCACCATGAAGGATGGGGGCGTCTACCAAGGCGAAATGCAGGCAGGAAAACCCCACGGCAAAGGCCGCACTACCTGGAAGGATGGCGACATCTTTGAGGGCGAATACGTCAAAGGCAAGCGTCAGGGCTATGGTACTTACACGTTCTTTGATGGCGAGAAGTACGAGGGCGACTGGATGCAGGACCACCAGCATGGTCGTGGCATCTACTACTACAGCAACAACAACCGCTATGATGGTCTCTGGTATCGCGACGACCGCGAGGGCCATGGCGTGATGTACTATTTCAACGGCGACAAGTACGACGGCTACTGGCGTGCCGACCAGCGTCACGGACAGGGAACCTATACGTTCAAGGGCGGCGCTTTCTATCAAGGTGAGTGGCGCCAGGACAAGAAGAACGGTCATGGTCGTTTCGACTGGGGCGACGGCTCCAGCTATGACGGACAGTGGCAGAACGACCACCAGCATGGTAAGGGTACCTACAAGTATTCCAATGGCGACGTCTATGTCGGACAGTTCCAGAACGACATGCAGCATGGCCGCGGCATCTACAAGTTCCAGAATGGTGATGTCTATGAGGGTGACTATGCCAATGGACAGCGTACTGGACAGGGCATCTTCCGCTATGCCAACGGCGATAAGTACACGGGCCAGTTCCTCAACGGCGACAAGTCGGGCCAGGGTATGCTCGTCCGCAAGAGCGGCGACACCTATCAGGGCGAGTGGAAGAAGGATAAGCTGAACGGCAAGGCCAAGGTGGTCTACAAGAGCGGCGACCAGATAGAGGGCCAGTTCAGCAACGGTCAGCCCAACGGCGAATGCATTGCCCGCTATGCCGACGGTTCTAAGTTCAAGGGACACTTCCGTGCTGGCAGACGTAACGGTCCTGCTATTGAGGAGGACAAGGATGGCAAACGCTTCGAGGGGACCTACGTGGATGACAGGCGCGACGGACCCTTCATCGAGAAAGACCGCAACGGCAACATCATTGCTCAGGGCAATTACGTCCGTGGACGCCGTCAGTTAGACAGATAAAACTATTTTAAAACCCTATAAAACAAATACAATTATGATTATCGACACACTTGAGAACCTGAAAAACTATGCTTCGGTGAACCCGCTGTTCCCGAAAGTAGTGGAGTTCCTCCAGCAGCACGACCTCAATGCCTTGGAGGTTGGAAAGCATGAAATCGTAGGCAAAGACCTCTTCGTGAACATTCAGATGGCCAAGGGCCGCACGCCGGCTGAGGCTGTCATCGAGACACACAATCGGATGATTGACATTCAGATTCCCCTCTCGTGTGCCGAGACCTTCGGCTATACCCAGCGCGACCAGTTGCCCGCAGCAGACTACAACGAGGAAAAGGACATCACCAAGATTCCCGACCTGGCCGCCGACAGCTATGTCACCTGCCAACCGGGCATGATGGCCATCTTCTTCCCGCAGGACGGCCACGCCCCCTGTATCGCCGGAGTTCCTGAAATCAAGAAAGCAATATTTAAAGTGAAAGCATAACTATGGCAACAACAAAGAAAGCAACAGAAGCCAAGAAGGCTCCTGCCAAGAAGGCTCCCGCCAAGAAGGCAACAGCCAAGAAGACCACGACAAAGAAAGTGGTGAAGAAAGTAGAAGAGCCCCAGCATATCGGTTTGGTGCGTAACGACGGATGGCTCGAACCGTTCGAGCAGGCTATCCGCGGACGTCATGACCACGCCTTGTGGAAGATTGATCAGCTGACCAAGCAGGGCAAGCAGACACTCTCGCAGTTTGCCAGCGGCCACCTGTACTTCGGACTGCACAAGCTCGCCAAGGGCTGGGTGTTCCGTGAGTGGGCTCCCAATGCCACTGAGATCTACCTGATTGGTGATTTCAACAACTGGCAGGAGGACGAGAAGTACAAGTGCAAACGCATCGAGGGCACGGGCAACTGGGAACTGAAACTCAGCGAAAAGGCCCTGAAGCACGGCCAGCTCTACAAGATGAAGGTCAAGTGGAATGGGGGAGAAGGCGAGCGTATTCCCGCCTGGTGCCGTCGTGTGGTTCAGGACGACCAGACGAAGATTTTCTCTGCCCAGGTGTGGAATCCTGAGAAGCCTTACGAATGGAAGAAGAAGAACTTCAAGCCCAACAAGTCTCCCCTGTTGATTTACGAGTGCCACGTGGGAATGGGTCAGGACGCCGAGAAGGTGGGCACCTACAAGGAGTTCACGGAGAACGTGCTGCCGCGTGTGAAAAAAGACGGCTACAACGCTATTCAGGTCATGGCCATTCAGGAGCATCCCTACTACGGTTCCTTCGGCTATCACGTTTCCAGCTTCTTTGCTCCCTCCAGCCGTTTCGGTACGCCTGAGGACCTGAAGGAGATGATTGACACTGCTCACAAAATGGGCATTGCCGTCATTATGGATATCGTTCACTCGCACGCCGTGAAGAACGAGGTCGAGGGTCTTGGTAATCTCGCTGGTGACCCCAACCAGTTCTTCTATCCTGGCGATCGCCACGAGCATCCCGCTTGGGACTCGCTGTGCTTCGACTATGGTAAGGACGACGTGCTCCACTTCCTGCTCTCCAACTGTAAGTACTGGCTCGAGGAGTTCAAGTTCGACGGTTTCCGCTTTGACGGTGTCACCTCCATGCTGTACTACAGCCACGGACTGGGCGAGGCCTTTGGCGGCTACGGCGACTACTTCAACGGTCACGAGGACGACAACGCCATCTGCTATCTGACGCTGGCCAACTGTCTCATCCACGAGGTCAACAAGAACGCCATCACCATTGCCGAGGAGGTTAGCGGTATGCCTGGTCTGGCTGCCAAGTTCGAGGACGGCGGCTACGGCTTCGACTATCGTATGGCCATGAACATCCCCGACTACTGGATTAAGACTATTAAAGAGGTACGCGACGAGGACATCAACGTCTGCTCCATCTTCTGGGAGGTCAAGAACCGTCGTCCTGACGAGAAGACCATCTCCTACTGCGAATCTCACGACCAAGCACTCGTGGGCGACAAAACCAT
>CACXAG010000028.1 GCA_902765585.1 uncultured Prevotellaceae bacterium | reverse complement strand
TTTACTGCCGTCAGCGACGAGGCGCGTGCCAAGGCCCAACAGGCCAAGCTCAGCGGCGACATCAAGCGCTACCAGAGCCTGTCGTTCTGGACGCCTAACATCAACATCTTCCGCGACCCGCGCTGGGGACGCGGTCAGGAGACCTATGGCGAGGACCCCTACCTGACCTCACGCATGGGACTGGCCGTGGTGCGCGGCCTACAGGGCTATACCTACGACGGTCAACAAATCGCTCCCCTCTCATCTCCTACCTCTCACCCCTACAAAAAGCTGCTGGCCTGCGCCAAGCATTTTGCCGTACACAGCGGTCCGGAGTGGAACCGCCACGAGTTCAACGTCGAGAGCCTGCCCGAGCGCGACCTGTGGGAGACCTACCTGCCAGCCTTCAAGGCGCTGGTGCAGGAGGGACAGGTGGCCGAGGTGATGTGCGCCTACCAGCGCATCGACGGTCAGGCCTGCTGTGCACAGAGCCGCTACGAACAGCAGATACTGCGCGACGAGTGGGGCTTCCAAGGCCTCATCTGTAGCGACTGCGGAGCCATCCGCGACTTCCTGCCCCAGTGGCACAACGTGGCCAAAGACGGTGAGGAGGCTGCCGCCAAGGCCGTACTCTCGGGCACCGACGTGGAGTGCGGCAGCATCTACAAGAACCTGCCCGCCGCCGTCCAGCGCGGCGACATCCAGGAGGGCGACATCGACCGCTCGCTGCGCCGACTGCTGATAGCCCGCATAGAACTGGGCGACTTCGACGCCGACGAGCTGGTGGAGTGGACACAGATTCCAGAGAGCGTCATTGCCTCAAGGAAGCACAAGCAGCTAGCGCTCGACATGGCTCGCCAGGGCATCGTCCTGCTGAAGAACGACAGCATCCTGCCGTTGGCTGTTGAGACGGAGTCGCAAGCTACGGCAAAGCTTGTCGTCATGGGACCTAACGCCAACGACGCCGTCATGCAGTGGGGCAACTACGCCGGCTCGCCCACCGAGACCGTCACCATCCTCGACGGCATCCGCCAACATCTCTCACCTCTCACCTCCGACCTCTCACCTCTCAAATACATCCAAGGCTGCGGACTGACGCGCAACGAGTCGTTTGAGAGTCGCTTCAACGAAATCACCGACCCGCTGGGTAATCCCGGCATGCAGGCCATCTTCTGGAACAACATGGAGATGAAGGGTAAGCCCGCCACGACCGTCAACCTGCGGCAGCCCATCCAACTGAAGAACGGCGGCAACACCGTCTTTGCGCCTGGCGCCGAGCTGGAGCACTTCTCTGCCCGCCTGGACGGCACCTTCAAGCCAACACGCGACGAGACGCTGCTCTTCAACATCAGCGCCGACGACATGCTGCGCCTGATTGTCAACGGCGACACCATCGTCGACATCTGGAAGGTGCGCCACCGCATACAGGGCGACAAGCAGGAACTGACGGTGAAGGCCGGACAGCACTACCGCATACAGATAGACTACGCACAGGAGAGCGGCTATGCTGCCCTGAACTTCGACATCCAACACCGCATAGCTCCCACCATGGAGGAACTGTTAGCCCAGGTGGGCGACGCCGAGACCGTCATCTTCGTGGGCGGCATCGCCCCGACGTTGGAGGGCGAGGAGATGAAGGTCAGCGAACCGGGCTTCAAGGGCGGCGATCGCACCAGCATCGAGCTACCGCAGTCGCAGCGCGACGTGCTGGCCATGCTCCACGAGGCCGGCAAACGGGTGGTCTTCGTCAACTGTTCCGGCTCGACTATCGCCATGACGCCCGAACTGGAGACGTGCGACGCCATCCTGCAGGCGTGGTATCCCGGCGAACAGGGTGGCACGGCTGTTGCCGACGTGCTTTTCGGACAGGTGAACCCCAGCGGCAAGCTGCCTGTGACGTTCTACAAAAGCACAGACGACCTGCCCGACTTCTTAGACTACACGATGGCCAACCGCACCTACCGTTACTTCCAGGGCGAGGCGCTGTTCCCCTTCGGCTACGGACTGTCGTACACCACCTTCGACATCAGCAAGCCACAAATCTTACCTCTTACCGCTCGCCGCTCACCTCGCACTTCTGATTACAAGGTCCGCGTAAAAGTGAAGAATACGGGCACGGTGGACGGTACGGAGGTCGTACAGGTCTACATCCGCAACCTCGCCGACAAGGAAGGTCCGCTGAAGACGCTGCGTGCCTACCAGCGAGTCACGCTGAAGGCCGGTGAGACCCAGACCGTCGACATCGACCTGCCGCGCAACCGCTTCGAGGGCTGGGACGCACAGTCCAACAGCATGCGTGTCGTCCCCGGCAAGTACGAAGTGATGGTCGGTTCCTCCAGCGCCGACCAAGACCTGAAGAAAACAACGATTACCATCAAGTAATTTATGCAAGGAATTAACAAAGGATTTCTCTATTTCATCTGTGCCGTGTCGGCGATGGGCGGACTGCTCTTCGGCTACGACTGGGTGGTCATAGGCGGTGCAAAACCGTTCTACGAACTGTACTTCGGCATCAGCGACTCTCCCGTCATGCAGGGCGTGGCCATGTCTACGGCCTTGGTGGGGTGTCTGATAGGAGCGATGGTGGCTGGTGCCGCTGCTGACAGGTTCGGTCGTAAGCCGCTGCTGACGGTGGCTGCCATGCTGTTTACCGTGTCGGCCATTGCCACGGGACTGTTCAACGACTTCACTTTGTTTAATATCGCACGCTTTATCGGCGGCGTGGGCATTGGCGTGGCCTCTGCCCTCTCGCCGATGTATATCGCAGAAGTCAGTCCCACAGCCATACGCGGACGGATGGTCAGCCTGAACCAGATGACTATCGTGCTGGGTATTCTGGCAGCACAGGTGGTGAACATGCTGCTGGCCAGGGAGACGTCCGTGGCAGAAAGTCAGGCATGGAACGTGGATTGGGGCTGGCGCTGGATGTTCTGGGCCGAGACGCTGCCCGCAGCACTGTTCCTCTTCATGAGTTTCTTCATCCCAGAGAGTCCGGTATTCCTGAAAATAAAAAGTGGTGAGAGGTTAGAGGTAAGTGGTGAGAGAATAGACTTGCCACAGAACACTTCTCTTACCTCTCACCTCTCAACCCTTACCTCTAAAAAGTACCGCAAGGTACTGCTGTTGGGACTTGTCATTGCGGTGTTCCAGCAGTGGTGTGGTACGAATGTCATCTTCAACTATGCCCAGGAAATCTTCGTGGGAGCAGGCTTCGACGTGGACGGCATGTTCATCAACATCGTCATCACCGGTATTGCCAACGTCATCTTCACCATCATTGCCCTCTACACCATCGAGAAGTGGGGACGCCGTACCTTGATACTGTTGGGAGCTGGTGGTCTGGGACTTATCTACCTGACACTGGGCACGTGCTACTTCCTTGAAGTAAAGGGTGTCATGATGGTCGTACTGGTGGTCAGCGCCATTTCCGTCTATGCCATGACATTAGGCCCTGTCACCTGGACGCTATTAGCTGAGATATTCCCCAACCGAGTACGCGGCATCGCTATGGCAACATGTACCTTTGCCCTCTGGGTGGGATGCTGCACGCTGACGTTCTCGTTCCCCTCGATGAATGCGGCCCTCGGCAGCAGCGGTACGTTTTGGATATACAGTGCCATCTGTGGTTGCGCCTTCGTCTTCCTGTTCCGCAACTGCCCAGAGACCAAAGGAAAGAGCCTGGAGCAACTGGAAAAAGAACTCGTTCATTAGACAATTGGACCATTTCACAATTGGACAATTGCCGTCATCAAATAATAAATAGTCAAATCGTAAATTGTCAAATAGTCAAATAGTAAATAGTCAAATAACATGGTGGTAAAAGCATGGAGAGAGTTGGTGACGATTCCAACCTACGAGGTGGGAAAGCCTGAGAAGAACCCGATGTTCCTGGAAAAGCGCGTCTATCAAGGTTCAAGTGGTGTGGTCTATCCCTACCCGGTCATCGAGTCGATATCCGACGAGAAGGTGGACAAGGAGTATCAGGCGGTATGGTTGGAGAACGAATATATCAAGGTGATGATACTGCCCGAGTTGGGCGGTCGTGTGCAGATGGCGTACGACAAGATTGCCAAGCGCCACTTCGTCTACTACAACCACGTCGTCAAGCCTGCCCTCGTAGGTCTGCTTGGTCCATGGATTAGTGGCGGCATCGAGTTCAACTGGCCTCAGCACCATCGTCCCTCCACCTTCATGCCCGTCGACACCTGCATCGAGGAGAATGCCGACGGTTCTGTCAGCGTATGGGTGAGCGAAATGGAAAAGATGTTCCACCAGAAGGGAATGGCAGGTTTTACGTTGCGTCCGGGCTGTGCCTACTTGGAAATCAAGGGTCGTGTCTACAACCGCACCGACGTGCCGCAGACCTTCCTGTGGTGGGCGAACCCTGCCGTCGAGGTGAACGATGCCTACCAGAGCGTCTTCCCGCCTGACGTCAATGCCGTCTTCGACCACGGCAAACGCGCTGTCTCGTCGTTCCCCATCGCTACTGGCACCTACTACAAGATGGACTATTCAGCAGGCGTGGACATCTCCAACTATCGTAACATCCCCGTGCCGACGTCCTATATGGCCGTCAACAGCAAGTTCGACTTCGAGGGCGGCTACGAGAACGACACCAAGGCAGGTATGTTGCACATAGCCAGCCATCACTTCTCGCCCGGCAAGAAGCAGTGGACCTGGGGCAACGGCGACTTCGGACGTGCCTGGGACCGCAACCTCACCGACGCGTCAACCCCAGAGGAGCGCCAGAAGTGGGGCTTTAAGGAGCCAGGTTTTCGTCCCTACATCGAACTGATGGCAGGCGTCTATACCGAAAACCAACCCGACTTCACGTGGCTGATGCCCTACGAGGAGAAGCTCTTCACGCAGTACTTCATGCCCTATCGCGAACTGGGCGTGGTGAAGGAGGCAAGCAAGGACTTTCTTTTTAACATTGAAGAGGTGAGAGGTGAGAGGTTAGAGGTGAGAGATCACCACGTACGCTTCAAAGTCTTCGCCACCTCGAAGCAGGACGTACGAATTGTACTCAAGAATGATCATGGAGAGGTGTATTATGACAAGAATGTTACTATAACTCCTGAACAGTTGTTGGATGAAACCGTCGATGTGAAAGATGCTAAGTTTGATGAGTTAATCTTAACTATTCTCTCACCTCTCACCGCTCACCCCTCACCTCTGTTGCGCTGGCACGCCGAGGCAGACGACATCCGTCCTATTCCCGACAGTGCCGAGGCAGCTCTGCTGCCCGAGCAAATCAAGACCAACGAGCAGTTGCTCATCACCGGTCGCCATTTGGAGCAGTACCGTCATGCTACCTGGAATCCGCTCGACTACTACGAGGAGGCCTTGCGCCGCGATCCCGACGACATCCGTTGTCTGAACGCGATGGGACTGTGGTACATCCGCAAGGGCCGGTTCGACAAAGCCGAACCTTACCTGCGAAAGGCTGTCAAACTGTCGCTGAAACGTAATCCGAACCCCTACGATAGCGAGCCACTTTATAACCTTGCCCTCGCCCTGAAATACCAAGGAAAGGCGGACGAGGCTTATAAGCTTTTCTGGAAGGCCACATGGAGCAAGGCTTGGGCTGATGCCGGCTACTTCGAGGCTGCGAAGATTAGCACCATGCAGGGTCGCTACGAGGATGCTCTTGACGAGATTAACCGCTGCCTGAACAACAACTGGCATAACCACAAGGCACGTGCCCTGAAGGCTTCCATCATGCGCAAATTAAGGGTAAAGGGAGATGTGAATAGTGAAAAATGTGCTGCCGCCTTTATCGAGGAATCTCTGTCGTTTGACCTCTTCAACTATGGTTGCCGTTATGAACAGTACCTGCTTACCAAGGATGAGACTTTGCTTGCAGAGATGAAGGAGATGCTTCACAAGTCGGCTCAGAACTACGACGAGGTCGCTCTCGACTACTGTGCTGCCGGTCTCACGGACGAGGCCCGTGCCATCTGGGACATTGCCATCAGCGAGGGAGCTACATCGCCCATGACCTGGTACTACCTTTTCGCCTTCTGCGGCGAACAAGATGCTCTGGCCAAGGCCGAGGCTGCCGACTCCACCTATTGTTTCCCCAACCGTGCCGAAGATGTTATCGCGTTGGAGATGGCGAAGGCGGCAGAAAATTCTTCACTTTTCACTCTTCACTTTTCACTTTCCAAGGCGCCGTATTACTTAGGCTGTTTATATTATGCCGCCCGTCAGTACGACCTCGCCATCGAGAACTGGGAACTCTCTGCCAAACTCGATCCTAAGTTCCCGACGGTTTGGCGCAACCTCGCTTTGGCTCGCTTCAACAAACAGAATCGTCAGGACGAGGCACTGGAGTATATGGAACGTGCCTTCCATCTCGACGAGAACGACGAGCGCGTATTCATGGAACTCGACCAGCTCTACAAGCATCTGCACCGTTCACACGCCGAGCGTCTGGCCTTCTACGAACAGCATGCTGAACTCATTGAGCGTCGCGACGATCTCGTGCTCGAAAAGGCGACCCTGCTCAACATGCTGGGGCGTTATGAGGAGGCCAAGGAGATCATCGACAACCGTATCTTCCATCCATGGGAGGGGGGCGAAGGCAAGGTGAGCGGTCAGTATCAGATGTGCCGTCTGGAAATAGCCAAACAGCTGTTGCAAAAGAATCCAAAGGATGCTCGCGCCAAGCGGCTTCTCGAGGAGTGCCTTGTGTTCCCGCACCACTTGGGCGAAGGCAAGCTCTATGGTGCTCAGGACAACGACTTTCTCTACTTCCTCGGACGCTATGAGGAGGGCACCACCGGACCTACCGAGCCCGCTGCAGCCATGTACTACAACGATGCCAAGCCCGACAAAATCTTCTACGCCGCTCTCTGCTACCGCAAGTTAGGCCAGGAGGATAAGGCCCGCTCGCTGTTCAACAAGCTCATCAGCTACGGCAAGCAGCACATCTTCGAGAAGCAGACAATGGACTTCTTCGCCGTCTCGCTGCCCGACCTGCTCATCTGGGAAGAAAACCGTGCGGACGGTTTTTCTGAGTTGGACCTGAAGAACGAGATTCACTGCAAGTACATGCTCGCCCTCGGCTATTACGGCATGGGCGACAGGGAGCGCGCACTGAAGTACCTTGCTGAAGTCGAAGCCCTCGACAACAACCACCTCGGCGCCCGTCAGTTCCGCACGCTGATTGATTTGAACTTATAAGCACACCGCATGATTGACGAGATTACGGCTCGTCGATGGTGAGATTACGGCTCATGCCTTACGAGATTACGGCTCGTCGATGGTGAGATTACGGCTCATGACCGACGAGATTACGGCTCGTGTTTTGAGCCGTTTGCCACGCGCTGTAATATCAGCGAGGCATCTTGGGCGTCCACTTGGCCGTCGTCGTTCATGTCACCCCCTTTGACGGGAGGAATCTTGTTGGCAATAGACTGCAACACGAGCGAGGCATCCTGGGCGTCCAATTGGCCGTCACCGTTCACGTTGCCTCGGTCATTCTCAATCATCAGAGTCCTGAAGTCGTCAATATCCTGCTGTGAGATACCGAAGTCAAGGGCCATATTCTCGATTTTTTCGTTAAACGTGCCCCCCTCGTAGGTAGTCTTGACATGGTTGATCAACTTCCTGTAGGCATGTTCATACTGGTCGTTATCATTATCGGCACAAGTCCTGTAACGACCGTCGTAGGTGTACGACGTCATCTCATACTCCTTGGCCAAGTCGCTCTCCGAGACACCTAACAGGCCCTCCAGCATGAATGCAAACGAGCCGGTACGGTCTGCGCCATAGTTACAATGGAAAATAACCTTCTTTCCGGCACGCAGGCTCTCCACTAACTTTGCAAAGCAGTTCTTGTTCTGAACCTTGCTTTCCTTGGCAAACAGCACGTATTGCTTAATCTGATAGGTGTTATCATCCTCATAAAGCTCCACGTAGTTCTTAACCGGACTGCCAGGGTAGTCGCCAAAGTCAATCTCCACGCTTACCCCCAATATGTCAAGCAGTTCTGTCTTGCCCTCTTCGGTAATGGTAAACTGATTGGACATCTCCAATTCGCCAGTACGGAACACCTGCCCATATTTGATGTGCTTGCCGTTGGGCAGTTTCCACCCGCCGATGTCACGGAAGTTGTAGATGTAGCCGATATTCAGCATCCTGACCTGTCCTTCCGTCTTGAAGTTGCCCTCCTTGATCAGCGTCTGAGTGCTATTATCATCCACAACATACAACTTGTACGTATAGTAGGTCTGCGGCGTGAGGTTCCAGATCTGCAGCAGCTTCGACTCGACAGGATAGCGGTCAGTACGCACCAGTTGTCCTTTCGTGTATACTTCCATGACGAGTTCCTGCCCTCCTTCAACGGTTGGCGGTATCAGACAGACCGGCGCAGGCAGGTCTTTACGGTATGGGGTGAATTTCGTCGTGTAATCGGTAATCTTCGTGAAGGTATAGTCATCGTCCGGATAGACTATGTTCTGGATAAACTGATGGTTGACCTCGTTCTCCAGACAGAAGCTCTCTTCCAAGGCTCCTTCTTCTACGATGGAGAAACCTATCGACTGCGGGGTCCAGCCAGCCTTCTTGTAGACGGCTAACGTACCAATGGGGATATGCAGCACACAGCTTTCAGGAACATTCGTAAAAACACCCGTGCCCAACGACGGCGGATACAACATATTGCTATAGACATGCTGTAGGGAAGAGCAACCGGAGAACGCATTATTTCCGATTTTCGCCATCGTACTGGGTATCGTCACGGAGTTCAGACTGGTACAGTTGGAGAAAGCATTGTCAGCAATGGCGGTGACATAATAGGTAGTATTAGAAGAGGTAGAGCCTCCCCACCAGCTTCCCCAGTTTCCCCACCAGCTTCCTCCGGAAGAAGAGGAACGCCTCACGGTATCAGGAATCACAATGTCTCCTGAATACTTGTTACTCCTGGAGTTGACTGTAGCCTGTGCCTTATTATAACTACCATTACCCTGTGACAGGCTATAATTAATCCCGTCAATCTCGTCAGCCCAGGCCAGCGCAGGGAGCGCAACAAGGAGTAGTAATATCAGTCGTTGTTTCATCATCATTACAGGTTATAAAGCATCCAGGCGAGATAGGCCAGATAGCCCAGGACAAGGACAGCGCCCTCCCAGCGTTCCACGGTATAGCGGGTGCGAGAGAAGAACCAGACGAGGGCCACGGACAGGAACATCACAGCCATGTCGAGGGTAGTAATGCCCTCGATAGCCAAGGGACTGATAGCAGCCGTCAGGCCGAGGATGAGCAGGATATTGAATACGTTAGAGCCGATGACGTTGCCGATGGCGATGGCCGACTGGCCTTTGCGGGCAGCAACGACGCTGGTGGCCAGTTCGGGTAGCGACGTACCGCCGGCCACGACGGTCAGACCCACGACGCCCTCGCTGACGCCTAACGCCAAGGCGAGGTTGGAGGCATGGTCGACGAAGATATTGCTGCCAAAGACCAGCAGGGCAAGACCGAGCAAGACATAGAAGCCAGAAAGCAGCGGTGACTTCTCACCTCTTACCTCTTCTTGCTCACCTCTCACCTCTTTCTTCTCACCTCTCACCTCTAAAAAGCTATACGCCATAAAGGCCGTAAAGCCGGCCAATAGGACGATGCCGTCGAGACGACCCAGAAAGTTGTCGAACGCCAACAGGATGAGCAAGGCAGCAGCACCGACGGCAAACGGGATGTCCTTCCTGACCGTCGAGCGACTGATGGTCATGGGCGCTACCATCGCGGCACAGCCTACGATGAGCATACAGTTCATGGTGTTGGAACCCACGACGTTACCCACGGCCATATCCGGCGTACCCTTCAGGGCCGACACCAAGCTGACAAACAACTCCGGTGCTGAGGTGCCTGCGGCGACAATAGTCAGGCCGATGATAATCTCAGGGATATTCATCCTGCGTGCTAACGCCGACGCGCCCTCGGTCAGGCGGTCAGCACCCCTCAGCACCAACACCACACCTAATACAATAAATACAATATCAAACCACATGATTTATTCGTTAAATTCGTGTAATTCGTGGTCGTTATTCTTCTTCTTCGTCGTCGAGGTCCCAGTCGAAGTCACCGTAGCCTTCGAGTGAGGGGCCGACGAAATCGTCCAGAGCCCGGCGTTCTTTTTTGGTGGGGCGTCCCGTACCGCGCTGGCGGTTGACGAAGCCGCTAATGCGGTTCATCTCCAACAGTTCGTACTGGTCGGGGGTGGTGACGTTCTCGTAAATCTCGGGCAGCAGCTTCGCCCCTACCCTTTGCTCGATGGTCTTCAGAATCTTGAACGAATAGGTCACGGGCGGCTTGCGCACGCTGACCACTTCGCCAACCTTCACCATGCGCGAGGGCTTGACGTTCATGCCGCCAATAGTGACGCGGCCGTTCTTGATGGCGTCGGCAGCTATCGACCGCGTCTTGAAGATGCGCGCCGCCCACAGCCATTTGTCAATACGTGCTTCATTCATGCGGTAGCAAATTATTCACTTTTCACTATTCCCTTTTCACTATTCACTTTTCCCTTTCCCAGTTTGTTATACTGATTCATCGTGACGTCGATGCCGGCCAGGACAAAGCTCTTGATGATGTCGACAGCGACGACGATAGCAGGCTGCAGTTGATCCATTTCCTCAGTCGCAAAACGTCCGAGCACGTGGTCTATCTGTCGGCCTACGGGGTAGTCGTTGCCGATGCCCATGCGCAGACGGGCATACTGCTGGCCAATGAGCTGCTGGATATGTCCCAGACCGTTGTGGCCGCCGTTGCTGCCGTTGGCCTTCAGCCGGAACTGCCCCACGGGGATGGCCACGTCGTCGCTGATGACGAGCAGGCGGCTCTGGTCGATATTCTCCTTGTTCAGCCAGTAGCGCACGGCATTGCCGCTGAGGTTCATATAGGTAGTGGGCTTCAGCAGCAGCACCTTGCGGCCCTTGAGCGACGTCTCGGCCACGAAACCGTAGCGCTTGTCCTCAAAAACGATATTGGACGCCTTAGCAAAAGCGTCCAATACCATCCATCCTGTATTGTGGCGGGTCTCGGCGTACTCGTCGCCAGGGTTACCCAACCCAACAATTAAGTACTTGTCCAAACGTTTATTGTTTATTGTTTAACGTTTATTGTTAACGTTACTCAGCGGCAGCCTCGGCAGCAGCAGAACGTGATGCACGGGTAGCCTTGACAGAGCAAACGATAACCTCCTTCGGAGTAGCAATCTCCAGGCCTTCGAAGCTCAGCGAACCAACCTTGATGGCCTTACCCAGCTGCAGCTCGGTAACGTCGATGTCCAGCTTCTCAGGAATATTCTTGTAAGGAGCGGTAACGTTGATCTTGCGGATAGAGAGGCTCAGACGACCACCATCGCGAACACCCTGGGCGTGACCAGTCAGGTTGACGGGAATACCAACGGTGATAGCCTTGGTCTCGTTGATCTCATAGAAGTCGGCGTGCAGCAGGGCATCGCTTGTGGGATGGAACTGGAGTTCCTTGATGATAGCCTTGTGCTCAGTGCCGTCGATGTTCAGATTGACAACATAAACGTGGGGAGTGTAGACAGCCTTGCGGAGCTCAGCCATAGAAGCGGTGAAGGCAAAAGCCTCGGGCAGACCGTTCTCACCCTTCTTCTCACCATACAGATTGCAGGGTACCAGACCCTCCTTACGAAGCAGCTTAGAGGCCTTCTTGCCTGTGTCGGTGCGCTTCTGACCGTTAACGTTAATCTCTAACATAATTAATAATGTGTTACTCTAAAATTAAGTTCATTTTGCTTAATCCACCATCACACGATGCGAAAAGCGGCTGCAAAGGTACTAAAAATTGTTCATTCTGCATCGTTCGCAGTACACAGACACCCTGTATTTAAGTTCTTTTAACTATCAGGCAAAAAAACTTTGAACGATGAACGGCAACTATGAACTAAAATTTGTACTTTTGCACCACAAATTATGATGAATATGAACAAAAAGCTATTTTTAATTCTCTTAAACGTGCTTTTCTGCTGTGCTGTCAACGTACACGCACAGGATACACAGAAGAGCGAATTACAGCTCCGTGCCGAGGCCGTTGACCCCAGAAAACAACCTAACACAGCCCGTTCGTTGTATATCCAGGCTTTCAAGGATTATTGCAACAAGGGCCAGTTACAGCAGGGAGCACAGTGTGTAGCCACCGCCACGGCATTATATTATAAGGAAAACTTATATAAAGAGGCTTTCGACCTGCTCTATCAGGCCGACCAGGAAATCATTGCCACCAAGCAGCCCGCCAAGGCCAAGGCTGCCGCACACTACGTGCTGACCAAGGAGCGTCTGCAGATGTACATCAAGCTGAAGAAGAGCGAGAGCGCCAAGGCCCAGCTGAACGCCTTGGAGGTGATAGCCACACGCGCTGCTGACGAGAGCATCAACAACGACCTGCTCTACACCAAGGCCATCTACTACTACACCTTCGGCATGAACACCCAGGGCAATGCCGTGTTCAAGGAGATGGCCGACAAGCTGACGGCCAGCAAGGACTACGACAAGGTGGACGAGGTGTACCAGACGCTGATTGCCAGCGGACGCAAGTCGGGCAACGCCAACATGGTGGCACAGTCGTACAGCAACTACCTGGCCTGGAAGGACTCAACCAATGCCCTGAAGCATGCGGACGAAATCAAGGCCTTGAAACAGCAGATTGCCGACAACGAGGCCTCCATCGCCGACAAAGACAGCTCGCTGACCACCCGCTGGGTCATCATCATCGGACTCGCCGTGCTGGCCGCAGCACTGGCTGCCGCATTGGCCATAGGCGCCATCATACTGATGCGCTTTATCATGCTGACACGCAAGCAGAAGAAGACCATCCAGCTGGCCAACGACAGCAATGCCCTCAAGGCCAAGTTCATCAGCAACATGTCGGCACAGCTCAGACCGACACTCGAGAAGCTGGACAGCAGCCTGCCCGAGGTCAAGGCACTGCTCGACTTTGCCAACCACGCACAGACACTCTCGGAACTGGAGAACAGCAAGGACGAAGAGGTGGAGATGAGCGACACGCCTATCCAGCCATTCTGCGAGAAACTCATAGAGGAGATACGTCCCCTCATCAAGAGCGGCGTCACGCTGACGGTGAACACACCCAAACTGAACGCGCCTATCAACAAGGAGTACGTGTCGCACATCCTGCTGCACCTGCTGACCAATGCTGCCGAATACACTCCGGAGAACGGCAAGATAACGCTGGACTACAAGAAGCGCGGCCAGCATACCCACCAGTTCTTGGTGTCGGACACAGGCGATGGCATACCTGCCGAGAAGCGTGACGACATCTTCAAGCCGTTCACCGAAATACACGACCTCACCAAGGGCGACGGACTGGGACTGCCCATCTGCAAGCAGATGGCCCTGAAGATGAAGGGCGACCTCGACATCGACACTGCGTATGTGAAAGGAACGCGCTTCGTGCTGGAGCTGCACGCATAAGACAACCCCCGCAAGAAACAATAGAAGTTATGATTAACAGAGAACTGATTAGAATCAAGATAGTCCAGCTGACGTATGCGTACTATCAGAATGGTAGCAAGAACATTGACACGGCTGAAAAGGAACTGCTCTTCAGCCTGTCGAAAGCCTATGACCTTTACAATTACTTGCTGGCACTCATCGTAGGCATTACCAAGGAGGCACGCCGCCACTTGGAAGTTGCCGAATCGAGGGCCAAGCGAGAGGGCACGCCGATGCCTTCCACCCGTTTTGTGTATAACCGCTTCGCCCTGCAGTTGGAACAGAACAAGATGCTGTGCGACTTCATGGAAACGCATAAGAAGTCATGGGACGACGAGCCTGAGTTCATGAAGAAGATATACACGCAGATTACCGAGAGCCAGATTTACAAGGACTACATGGAAGCCGAAGAGGACAGCTATCAGGCCGACCGTGAGCTGTGGCGCAAACTATACCGCACACTCATCGAGAACAATACCGACCTGGATGCCCTGCTCGAGGAGCAGAGCCTCTATTGGAACGACGACAAGGAGGTGGTGGACACCTTTGTCATCAAGACCATCAAGCGTTTCGACGAGAAGAACCGCTCGACACAGGAGCTGTTGCCGGAGTACGACTCCGAGGAGGACAGGGAGTATGCCCGCAAGCTCTACCGTGCCACCATCATGAACGGCGAGGACTATCAGCGCCTGATGAGCGAGGCATCGCGCAACTGGGACTTCTCACGACTGGCCTACATGGACATCGTCATCATGCAGATTGCCATTGCCGAGATGCTGAACTTCCCCTCCATTCCCGTCAGCGTCACCATCAACGAGTATGTGGACATTGCCAAGCTCTACTCCACCCCACGCAGTGCCGGCTATATCAACGGTATGCTGGACGGCATCGCCCACCATCTGATTGATACCGGCAGACTCATTAAGCAGATGAAACAATAAACAATAAACGTTAAACAATAAACAATAAAATGACACAGATTTTCTTAGCAGCACAGGCTGCACAAGGCGGTGGCAGCATGAGCTTCATCATCATGATGGTAGCCATTTTCGCCATTATGTACTTCTTTATGATTCGTCCGCAACAGAAACGTCAGAAGGAGATTCAGAAATTCCAGAACTCCCTGGCCGAAGGCACGGAGGTTGTCACCGGTGGCGGCATCTACGGCACCGTCAAGAAGATTGACCTGGCCAAGGGCATCATCGAGGTGAAGATTGCCGACGGCGTCGTCATCAAGGTTGACAAGGGCTACGTCTTCAAAGACACCAGCAGCACCCCCATGCAGCAGAAATAATCCGTCTTTTTCGGGCTAACCACCATATTCTGTGGAAGAAGGAGGAATCTTCAAGACCATCAAGAACTTCTTGTTCAGCAACCTGAACAAGCAGCTCGGGATATTTTTATTCTTTTTGCTCCTGTCGGCTGTATTCTGGCTGATTATCACCTTGAACGAGACCTTCGAGAAAGAGCTGAAGATACCCGTCACCGTAGGCAACATTCCCAGGAATGTCGTGCTCACCTCCACGCCTACTGACACGTTACGCGTCGTGGTACGTGACAAAGGGTGGACGATTTTCGCCTACTTGTATGGCGAAAACCGTCCCATGCTCAAGATGAACTTCAAGAGCTACGACCGCGGTAACGGCGGTGGCATGGCATCTAACTCCGAGCTTAAGCGAATGTTGGAACAGGCCTTGGAGAGTTCGTCGAAGGTCATCAGCATCAAGCCCGAAAAGCTGAACTTTTTCTATAACAACGGTGAGCGCAAGCGCGTTCCGGTGAGCTGGGCGGGCAGGGTTATTCCCGAACAGCTCTACTTCATCTCCCATGTCACGTACAGCCATGACAGCGTGGAAGTGTATGCCTCCAAGGAGAAACTCGACAGCATTCACGTCGTGTATAGCGAACAGCTGAACTACGTCGGTTTCCGTGACACGCTGACCGTGACGTGCAATTTGTCGCATGCCAGCGACGTCAAGGTGGTGCCCGAGCGTATCGCTATCTCCTTCCATACGGACGTGCTGACAGAAGAGAGCATTTCCGTCCCCATCCATTGCATCAATCTGCCCGAAGGCAAGGTGCTGCGGACCTTCCCAGCCAAGGTCAAGGTCAATTTCGTGGCGGGCATCAGCCAGATACGCACGCTAAAAGCAGAAGACTTCAGCGTTGTGGCTGACTATCGGGAGATTATGCTGTATGCGTCCGACAAATGCAACCTCTACTTGCAGAGAGTGCCTGAAGGCATCAACCGCGCCACGCTCAGTACAAAGCAGGTAGACTACCTCATCGAAGACGAATGAAGACAGGCATCACAGGAGGCATCGGCTCCGGCAAGAGCTACGTCTGTCAAAGGTTGGCTCTGCGTGGCATACAGGTCTACGACAGCGACAGCGCTGCCAAAAGGCTGATTCGTACCTCTCCCGACATCCAACAGCGACTGACAGCCCTTATTGGACCTGAAACCTACGTGGACGGACAGCTAAACAAAGCTGCCGTCAGCCGTTTTCTGCTCAGCAGCGAAGCCAATGCCCACGCCATCGACGCCATCGTCCATCCTGCCGTATTCCGCGACTTCGAGGAAAGCGGCATGGAGTGGTTGGAGAGCGCCATCCTCTACGAGTCGGGCATGGAAAGGCTCGTAGACCGCGTTATTGTCGTCACAGCGCCCGAAGAGGTGCGCATTGGGAGAATAGTCCACCGCGACGGAATAAGCCGCGAGAAAGCCCAGCAATGGCTCGACAGACAGTGGCCCCAGGAGGAAGTCATAGCACGGGCAGACTATCAAATCATCAACGACGGCGTTGCCGACATCGACAGCCAGATAGACAGCATCCTGGACACTATTCTGAACAGCCACTGACGCTCCGGCTTCCAAACGACCTCAAAAAAGAAAAGAAATCAGCGAATAACCTAAGCTATTCGCTGATTTCTTTATTCTCATTTTGTCCGATATTGCATCAGAAGATGATGCAGGGAATAAATCCTGTCGGTGGAGCAATCACACTGGCTGCGGAATCGTTCACGTCGGAAATCAACAAATGGTCTATGACATAATAAGGATTATCGCTACTATGATTGGCCAATGGCATACAGTCATAGGAATCGAATGTTCTACTCTCTTTTCTCTTATAGTCCTTAAAATAGCCACGGCCAAAATAAGCTCCCTTAGTTGATGATTGGCCTGTAGGAATATCATATCCCTTCTTCAATGATATAATTCCCTCGTAACCAGTTCCTACACCTGTTTTCTGAGGCAGATGGTTGCAGGTAAGCGTGTTTTGATCTGCATCCTCACCAATATGGCCTATATAGTTTTGAGCCACGGTGGGAACCATCCAGTCAACACCGGCAACTTGTCCAGGACCGTTGGCAGCGGCAGCTGTCTTATTACTTCTGAGGCCGTAGTCACTGCCTTCAGTCAGATACCAGTCCTCTTTCATGTATATCCACGACATGGGGTCTGAACCTGAAATCCAGGCATCCTCATCCACACCATACAAACCATAGTCCATAGCATTGATACTACCATAGGCAGCTTTGGGAATAGCAAGGCTGAATATCCCATCATCATGCTTGATTTCGTCGCTGCTGCTCTTATAAGTGGCGTACCCATTGTAGACGGCCATGAAATGATTGCAGATGTCCGTACGCCAGAATTCGTCAAGACTGCTGAAGCCATGACCAGCATAGTCTACAGACAAGTGCCTCTTACCGTTCGTCTCTATCTCCTGACCCTTGGCTCTGTAGCCATTGTCTGCGAAATTCTCTTCATCGGCAATATACAGATCGTAGAAATACGTATCCTCATCAAACCACAGTTCATAGTCATAGAAGCCAGGGGTGGCGAGCCAAGGCTGCGGAGCGTAGGCTATCCATTTGACGGTGCCGACACCTGTTCCGCTCTTGCTGACATTACCGTCGGCAAGCAGTTGGTCACCAATATCCATCACCACGTCATAGTCGTAATTCACATCGGAATCGGCAAAAAGGATGTCCTCGTATGTCCAGCCGTAGGGCATCTTGTTAGCAAAATACTCTTGCCACTCCTTAAACCATGTTTCACCGGCAATGTTGGTTTCTGTGGGATTGAAACCCTTCGCACGGAAGTAGCGATAGTAGTTCATACCTAATAATACATATTGACCAGAGGGAACGGCAGGAATATCGATGAGCCAACCGCCATTCTTGGCGAGGTCGGCATTACCGAACTTCTTATTCTCCTGATCAGGCTCCACTAATTTCATAAAGAAATAGCAGCTGTCAGCATCGTACTTGTACCACTCATCCAGGATGCCATCGGTCTTCGGAGTGACCTCACCGTCGAAAGCGGTGGCTACGACAGGCTGCAGGCGCTGCTTCATGCGCCAAACAGTCTTGTCAGGGGCTACCCACGTATCATAGCAGCCATAGATAATAACCTTGGCATTCGACTTGGCGAGCTTCACAATGTTGAGTGCCTGCAGGTGGTCGAGAGCTATCTCCAGCGAAGCGGTCTTGCCATCGGAATTGGGCGTGCATTCTCCCTCAGCGCCCAACAGGTCGCAGGCAGCATAGCCAGCGGCTGTCGACTGGTTACCATGAGCGGCACGTGTGGTAGCGGCCAACGGCTTGAAGAAATCGTAGGCAGTGGCATCCGCATCGTCCAAAGCGCTCAAGTCATAATCATTCGCATTTAGTCCGCCTTCCTTGTAAGGAGTGTAGGCAAAATAGCGGTCACCGCCTTTTCCGTAACAGCGGAGGACGGCATCGTTGCCCTGCGTGTCCTTGACTGTCCAGTTTTGACCGCCGTCGGTGGTGACGGCCTGGAAGTTGGTCACCTCGTAGGCACCATTGCGCTCCAGCACGTGCAGGATGCCTACAGCATCGTTGGTCTCGAACTTGGTTCTCGGGAACGGGTGATTGCCGAAGACAGCGTCAGCGCCTGTGACAAACTCGTTCGTGGTACGGGTCACGTTAGAGCCTGCTACGCTAATCTTGACAGACAGCGGACCCTCGTAACCGTTCATCAGGTCAGCACCGGCCTGACGGTCGGCAAGGTCGTTGGAGCACGCTGCAAGCAACAGCCCTGAGGTCAGTAGGATGAGATATTTCTTCATAGTTATTGCCAATTATATTTTACCCAATCATTAATAGTAATAGACGTAACCGTGACCTTCAAGAAGGTATCGATAGCCAGTACGTAAGTGTAACGGCTGCCTGCTTCCCAGCCCGTCACGTCGGCTTCAGCCTCCAGTTCGTCGGGAGTGCCTCCGTCGACACTGTAGCTGACAACAACGGTCTGCTTGCTATTAGCACACGCCTGCGGCATGACAAGATAGATGTCGCCAACGGTCTGCTCGTAGTCCACTTCTGCGAAGTCCTGGCCGATGGTGGCCACGAAATCGGTAGTGCCGCCCAGATTCGACCACTGGGGGGTAGCGGCATGGGTGAAGGTACCGCTGGTCTTCACGTCCTTGATAGTGATGCTGTTGATGGTGACGGCATCGTTGTTGGCTCTCAACTTGAAACACACGGTGGCAAAGGGATGATGGAAGTCGAGCTTCACGCCATTGCCAGAGTTTTCAAACGTCTTATCGGTAACGTAAGCATAGATAAACTCTTCCTTGCCGTCCTGACCCTGACTCGTAGCCGGGAGAGTGGCGCTGAACGACGGACCATCAACTGCCGAATAGCTGACGGCATCGGCAGCAACCACGCAGTTGGTCAAGTCTGCAGGAGCGTAGGCAAAGAAGTTCAGGGCTGCTGTCTCAGGCCAGTAGTATGGACCGTTGACAAAATGCCACTCCTGATTACCCACGTAATTGACTAACTCATTCTCGACAAAAGGTGTTGTCGATCCAGTCGTGTAGGCACTGGTCTTGAATGAGGACAACTGAGTAGTACCCTCGTAGATGGTAGCTGCTCGTGTGTCCGTCTGACGATCGATGTTCACCAGCATCCGAATCTCATTTTGCGGTTTGGCGGTGCTCTCTTCCACTTCGTCGACAGAACATCCCGTCAGCAGCCCGGCTGCCAACAGAGATAAAAGCATCAAATGGTTTTTTCTGTGTTTCATAGCGAAATTGTTTATCTTGGTAACCGGAAGGGGAGTCGAACCCCTCCCGGCTTGTGTAGTTTACTAGTAGTTTACTAATTAAAGGCTGCTTGCGCCAAGGTTAATCTCGGGCTGAGCGTCCCAGTCGTCAATGGTAACGTCAACGAACTTAATCTCGTTCAGGATAGGATCTTTTTCTTCATTAT
>CACXAG010000027.1 GCA_902765585.1 uncultured Prevotellaceae bacterium | reverse complement strand
CTACGAGGAAATTCGTACTTATGTCCAGCAGTACCTGCTACGCAACAGCAAGTCACCGCAGTCGCTCATTGAACATACTGGTCGTCGCGGTTACTACCGACTTAACACCACTGGTTCTGCCGATGCCCAGCAGTTGATGCTCCAGTTCCTCGACGCTACGGCTGAAGAAAAAGAAGAGGAGAAGCCCCCTGTGCAAGACCTCTCCCTCGACCTCTTCGCCTAATTATAATTGTTACACTTTTAAGTTTTTAATCACCTTCGCTGGTACGCCGCCCACTACCGAGTAAGGGGGAACGTCCCCCGGGAGCACCACCGCGTTGGCACCTATCCACACGTCATCAGCTATCGTCACCGCCTTTGTCGCAACACCCTGTTCGTCAATACGTTTTGTAGTATCGTTAAAATTGTGGTTTAGCGCTGTCACCACGATGCCCTGTGCCAGGTTCACATGGTTGCCGATGCATACCGGCCCGATGACCGTACAGTGTAGTCCGATGCGCGTATGGTCGCCGATGACGACATCGCCCACGGCATTGTTGATGCAACAATACGACTCCACCACGCTCCTGCGCCCTAACCAGAAACGGCGGTAGGGTGGTGTGTCCATGCGCACGCTGCCGTATATTTTTGAGCCCCGTCCGCGGTGTTGGTAGAGTGGTGCCAGCAGACGTATGTACCATCGTGGCCGTGCGTCGCGCTGGTTCATGATGACGTAGTCCAGCCACCTTTTCAGCCGCGGGCTATCCTTGAGCCCTGCTCTCAGTGTCTCTTTGTCTTTCATGTTTGCAAAAGTAAGCATAAAAATCCATACTGCCAAATTTTTATTAAATTTCCCTTTGAAAACCACATTTATCACTATTTTTTATGTACCTTTGCACAAAAGAAACCATATACTAAAAAAACATCTATGAAAAGAACAATGACTAAAAGCTGGCTATTAGCACTATGCTTAGCCGCAGCAGGTACGATCAGTGCGAAGGCAGACAGTACGCCTGAGTGGCTGAACCCCAACGTCAACCAACAGAACCGCGAGGCACGCCGCGCCAACTTCTTTGCCTACGAAAGTGAGGCAAAGGCGAGGGCAGGGGAGATGGCAAAGTCGGATCGCTACCTATCGATGGAGGGCACTTGGCGGTTTAACTTCGTGAAGAACCATCAGGATGCGCCGGCAGGATTCTGGGCGCTGGACTACGACGATTCGCAATGGGAAGACTTCCCTGTGCCAGGACTGTTTGAGTTGAACGGTCATGGTGATCGCATCTACAAGAACATCGGCTATGCGTGGTGTACGACCTTTGACAGCAATCCGCCATACATTGGCGAAACGGAGAACTACACCGGTTCGTATCGCCGTGAGTTTACGTTGCCTGAGAACTGGCAGGGCCAGCAGGTGCTGTTTCACGTCGGTTCCGCCACCAGCAACCTGAAGGTATGGGTGAACGGCAAGTATGTGGGTTACTCGGAGGATTCGAAGGTGGCTGCAGAGTTTGATATCACGAAATATCTGAAGCGCGGCAGGAACCTCATTGCCATGCAGGTGATGCGCTGGTGCGACGGCTCGTATTTGGAGGACCAGGACTTCTGGCGCTTTACAGGAATAGCCCGCGAGGTCTATCTGTATGCCCGTCCAAGGGTACATGTTGAGGACTTCTTTATTCATGCCGACCTGAAGGACGACTTGAAAGAAGGTGTCCTTTCTGGCGAGGTTAAGATAGCCTCAGCAAAGGGAAAGACCCTTGAATTACAACTGATAGATCCGCAAGGCATGCAGGTGAAGCAGAGCAGCGCCACCATGTTCAACAATGGCCCTCTCACCTTCCGTATGGAAACTTTGGGTGCTGTTGAAGCTTGGACAGCCGAGACTCCCAATCTGTATACCCTCATCATGACCCTGAAGGAGGGTGATAAGGTGCTTGAGGTGATTCGTCAGCGTGTGGGCTTCCGCCACGTGGAAATCAAGGGTGGCCAGTTGTTGCTGAACGGCCAGCCTATATTAATAAAAGGTGTGGACCGTCATGAACTGGACCCCGACGGTGGCTACGTCGTAAGCGTGGAGCGCATGAAGCAGGACATCCGCATTATGAAGCAGCTGAACGTGAATGCTGTGCGTACCAGCCACTATCCCGACGATCCCCGCTGGTATGACCTGTGCGACGAGGCTGGTTTGTATGTCGTGGCCGAGGCTAACTTGGAGAGTCACGGTATGGGTTACGGTGAGGGAACGCTGGCCAAGCGTGAGGACTTTGCACAGATGCACCTGGAACGCAATCAGGGCAATGTGCTGACCCTGCGCAACCATCCCTGCATCATCATCTGGAGCTTGGGCAACGAAGCCGGCTATGGTCCTAACTTCGAGAAATGCTACGACTGGATTAAGAGTGTGGACAACCGTCCCGTGCAATACGAGCAGGCCGGCCATTGGGGCAAGACGGACATCTTCTGTCCGATGTATATGGGCTATCAAGACTGCGAGAAGTATGCCCAGACAGACAATCCCCGTCCGCTTATCCAGTGTGAGTATGCCCATGCCATGGGCAACTCGGTGGGTGGTTTCAAGGAATACTGGGACATCGTGCGCAAGTACCCCAAATATCAGGGCGGCTTCATCTGGGACTTCGTGGACCAGGGACTGCGCGACAAAAGTCCCATCACGGGCAAGGAAATCTTTACGTATGGCGGTGACTATGGCCGCTATCCTGCTTCCGACTATAACTTCAACTGCAACGGCATCATCGCTCCAGACCGCCGGCTGAACCCGTCGGCCTACGAGGTACAGTACTACTATCAGAACCTGTGGATAACGGACAAGGGCCTGAAGGAAGGCATGATAGAAATCTATAACGAGAATTTCTTCAAGTCTGTCAAGAACTTGAAGT
The DNA here is from genome assembly GCA_902765585.1 of uncultured Prevotellaceae bacterium. Lineage (GTDB taxonomy): Bacteria > Bacteroidota > Bacteroidia > Bacteroidales > Bacteroidaceae > Prevotella. The sequence continues at coordinate 22,769 of CACXAG010000027.1, read as the reverse complement.
TGATAGTGGAGGTGAAGAGCGACGGCTTGAAGGGCAAACCCATGCAGTTGATTGTCGACGAGTTGCTGCCACAACAGCGCAAGGTCTTTGAGTTTGAGGAGATTAAGAAGTATATCAATGGCCTTTTCGGTGCCAACGAGATTGTCGTCAACTTCCAGTTTGAGAGTGGCGAGCGCCAGCAGTTTGTGGTGAAGTCGAACATCTACGACAAGTTAGAGACCCAGCAGTTGGACGAGCGCAACGTGCAGAAGGAGGAGACCAAGAGCTACGTGAAGTTCTCGACGGTAGGTACGACGCTGACCATTGGCAAGCAGTCAGGTATGATTGACTACTTAGATATCGACGGACAACCAATGCTGGTAGACCGTCAGAGCATTGCGCCCGAGTTCTGGCGCGCTCCGACGGACAATGACTACGGTGCCAGGCTACAGCAGCGCTTCGCCGCATGGAAGCAGCCTGAGATGAAGGTGAAGGAATTATCAGTGGGCGGCAACAGCGTTACCGCAAAGATAGACATGCCGGGTGTCAAGTGCCAGCTTACGATGACCTATACGCTGCAGGCCGATGGGACTGTCATCGTGCGCCAGCAACTGGAACCGACAGAAGAAGCGAAGAACATGAAGGACCAGTGGCTGTTCCGCTACGGCATGCAGTTGCAGATGCCCAAGGAGTATAGCTACGTGAAGTACTACGGCCGTGGTCCGCACGAGAACTACTGCGACCGCCACAGCTCAGAGTTCATCGGACAGTACGAGGGCGACGTGAAAGACCTGTATTTCCCCTACGTACGTCCGCAGGAGAGCGGCAACCATACCGACGTGCGCTGGTTCTGCGTCTACAACGCCAAGACCGGTAAGGGACTTAGGTTTGAGAGCACGACAGCTATGGAGTGCTCGGCACTGCCATACTTGGTGGAAGACCTCGATGCCGGTCAGTGGAAGGATCACCGCTGGGGCCAGCACAGCGGTGACCTCGTAGAGCGTCCGCTGACGCAGGTACACATCCAGCAGCACCAGATGGGTCTGGGCTGCGTCAACTCGTGGGGTGCACGTCCCGAACCGCAGTACATGCTGCCACTACAGCAGTACGACTTCACCTTTGCCATCATCCCTATGAAATGAAAGATGAAAAATGAAAGATGAAAGATTAAGATGAGAAAATGGGAAAATGTAATCAATAAGAAATATAGTAAGATATGAAGAAACGTTTTTGTTTGATGGTGGTCGCTATGACGACTGCTGCGTATGCACTCGCATGTACGAACTTCATTGTGGGTAAGAAAGCCTCGACGGACGGTAGCGTCATCTGTTCGTACAATGCCGACTCGTATGGCTCGTTCATGGCTCTGGCGCACTATCCCGCTGCCAAGCACCAGAAAGGTGACATGCGCAAAATCTATGATTGGGACACGAACAAATACCTGGGTGAGATTCCCGAGGCCGAAGAGACTTGGAACGTCGTGGGCAATACCAACGAGTGGCAGGTGACCATTGGTGAGACAACCTATGGTGGTCGCGAGGAAATGGTGGATACGACGGGTGTTATCGATTACGGTTCGCTGATTTATATCGCGCTGCAACGTTCCAAGACCGCTCGCGAAGCCATTAGCGTGATGACCACGCTGGCTGAGACCTATGGCTACTACTCCGAGGGTGAAACCTTTACGCTCTGTGACCCTAACGAGGCGTGGATCATGGAGATGCAGGGCTGTGGCTCCGACCGCAATGTTTCGAAGGAGCGTGTGGTATGGGTGGCCCGCCGCATTCCCGACGACGCTATCTGCGCTCATGCCAACCAAAGCCGTATTGGAGTCTTCCCGCTGAAGGACAAGGAGAACGTGCTCTATTCGAAGAACGCCATCAAGTATGCCCGCAAGATGGGGTGGTTCAGTGGCAAGGACGAGGAGTTCTCTTGGAAGAACACCTACGCCTTCCCCGACTTCTCAGGTCGCCGCATCTGTGATGCCCGCGTATGGAGCTTCTTCAACCACCACGTCAGTGGCATGGACCGCTATCTGCCGTGGGCGCTGGGTAAGGACAAGGATGCCGAGGACATGCCGCTGTGGGTCGTACCCGACAAGAAGGTGAGCGTGGCTGACGTGATGCGCGATATGCGTGACCACTTCGAGGGAACACCCATGGAGCTCGACTCCACCGACATCGGTGGAGGCATTTGGCAGATGCCCTACCGTCCCACGCCGCTCTATTTTACCGTCGATGGTAAGAAGTATTTCAACGAGCGTCCCACGTCGACGCAGCAGACGTCGTGGAGCTATGTGTCGCAGATGCGCTCGTGGTTGCCCCGCGAGGTTGGTGGATGTTTCTGGTTTGGCAATGACGACGGCAATATGGTGGCCTATACACCTATTTACTGTTCAATGACCCGTCTGCCTGAGTGTTACGATACGCCGGGAGCTGATGCGGTGACCTTCAGCGACAAGAATGCCTACTGGGTGGAAAACTGGGTGGCCAACATGGTCTATCCACGCTACAAGATGATGTTCCCCTCTCTGCGTCAGGTGCGTGATTCGTTAGAACAAGCCTATTTCAGCCAGCAGAAGGACATCGAGGCCAAAGCCTGCCAGATGGCACCCGCCGAGGCGCAGCAGTTCCTGAATGACTACAGCATACAGCAGGCCCAGCAGATGCTGGCACGATGGAAGCAACTGGCGTTCTACCTGATTGTGAAATATAACGATATGGCGGTGAAACCCGAGAAGGACGGAAAGTTTGCACGCTCAGAACATGGACTAGGAGCCCATGTGAAACGTCCAGGATTCCCGATTACCTATGCCCGCAAATTATTGAAGGAAACAGGCGACAAATACCTGATTCCTGAATAGTGATTCTGGAGTAAGGACTATTTACACAATTGCCAGAAGGACACGGCGGCGGCTGCAGCTACATTGAGCGAGTCGACGCCGTGTGCCATTGGTATGCGTACCGTATAGTCAGCCTCAGCAATGGTCTCATGGGGCAGACCGTCGCCCTCAGTGCCCATGATGATGGCAAGTCTTTCTTCGCGGGCCAGTTGTGGGTCGTCGAGGGAGATGCTCTTGTCGGTCAGCGCCATAGCTGCCGTACGGAAACCGTAGTCGTGGAGCGATGGGATAGGGGCGTCGAGCCACGTCCATGGCACGAGGAAGACACTGCCCATAGACACACGCACGGCACGGCGGTTCAGTGGGTCGCAGGAGTCGGTCGTCAACAGGACAGCATCGATACCAAGGGCTGCTGCCGAGCGAAAGATGGCACCGATGTTAGTGGTGTCGCTGACGGCATCGATGACGACGATGCGGCGGGCATCCTTCACTACGTCGCGTACGGGGGGAAGTGGTTGGCGGTGCATGGCACATAGCACGCCACGGGTCAGCGTATAGCCCGTCAGCTGGGCCAGCAGTTCACGGCTGCCGGTATAGACGGGAACATCATCGCTTAGACGTCCGATGATGTCGCTTGCATCTCCGTGGATATGCTTTTCTTCGCATAACAGGGCGGCAGGTTGCCAGCCGGCATCCAGGGCGACACGGATAACCTTGGGACTCTCAGCAATGAAGAGACCCTGTTCGGGCTCTACCTTCATGCGTAGCTGTGCTTCGGTGAGTCTGCCGAAGACCTGTACACGTGGGTCGTCAAGCGATGTGATGGTATACATATTATATTTGGTATTTCTTTTTGCGCTCGTGTGTGGCCTTTTGGGGGACTGCGGAAGGGGCAAAGGTACTGCGCACGGTACGAATGCCGCGATAGCCATTCCAGCGCTCATGAATCTTGCGTACGTAGTCAACGGTTTCGGAGCCACGCATATAACCGTTCTTCACCACCGGGTCATTGTAGTATTGCGGCTGGCTGAGTCCGAGCACAAAGGGTTCGACGTCACCCCAGCGATGAGCATTCTTGCCGTTTTTGGTGGCCAGTGCCATCGCGTCGCGGATGTGGAAGTGGCCGCCATTGTAAGCTGCCAGTACAAACTTGATGCGTTCCGAACGCTCACCGATGTCGGAGAAGGTTCGATCCAGTTCGCCCAGATAACGTGCGGCAGCGGCAATGTTTTGTTCGGGGTCATAGATGCTGGCACGGGGTAAGCCCAAGTGGTCGGCAGTGCCGGGCATAATCTGCATCAGTCCACAGGCACCTGCCCACGAACGCGCTTGGGGGTCGAAGGTAGACTCCTGATAGCACTGAGCAGCCATGAGACGCCAGTCCCAGCGGATGGTAGCAGCATAGCGTTGGAAATAGCTGTCGTAGTGGGAGATGATGCCGTTTTCGCGGTTGAGCATAGGCGAAAAGACGCGGCGCTTGACGCTTTTGCTGGACAGCAGGAATTCCTCTTCTTTCTTCACCTCGTCCAGCAGTTCGGGCTTGTACCATGCCTGCAACTCGTGCTGCAGGTCATCCTTGTCCTGGCCGACGAGCCAGCCGGGACCTTTCTTGGTCACAGGGTAGCAAACGAGGTCGGCCTCACCGTCTTTCAGGCGCTGCACCATCTCTGCCGAATCGCGGCATACCTCCATGCGTAGCATGACGCCCAACTTGTCGGCAAAGCGCTGGCACAGCAGGTATTGTGCTCCCAGATGGCGACCGTGGTAGTCGTAGTAGGTCTCAGGCCCCGTCAGCGTCAGGGCTATGAGTTCGCCGTTGCGCTGGATGTCAGCCAGGTCGAAGTCTTCGTCCTGAGGGATGGTGTCGGTGATCTCACCCCACGGCGTGACCACTGGCTCCTGCTTTTTTGGTGTACACGCACACAGCAGCAGAACGGCAAAAAGTTGAATATATATACTGATAATCTTCAATTTCCTGCAATTTTGGGTGCAAAAGTAATCATTTTCTTGCAAATATCACCGAAAATGCGTAATTTTGCAGGCTAAATTAGATAATATAAGATATGTTAAGAATTGCCGTACAGTCAAAAGGTCGTCTTTTTGACGACACCATGAACCTGCTTGCCGAAGCAGATATCAAGGTCAGCGCATCGAAAAGGACGCTGCTGGTCCAGTCATCCAACTTCCCGCTCGAAGTGCTTTATCTGCGCGACGACGACATTCCCCAGTCTGTAGCCAGCGGTGTGGCCGATATTGGCGTGGTGGGTGAAAATGAGTTTGTGGAGCGCGGTGAGGAAGCTGACATTGTGTCACGCTTGGGTTTCTCGCAGTGCCGTCTGTCGCTGGCCATCCCCAAGGAAATTGAGTATCGTGGCGTCAACTGGTTTAACGGCAAGAAAATTGCCACCAGCTATCCCAACATCTTGCGTGCCTATATGGACAAGCATGGCGTGGACTGCGAGATACACGTCATCACAGGCAGCGTAGAAATCAGTCCGGGCATCGGGCTTGCTGACGGTATCTTTGATATCGTGTCGTCAGGCTCGACACTCGTGTCCAACAACCTGCGCGAGGTAGAGGTGGTCATGCAGAGCGAGGCACTGCTTATCGGTAACAAGAATCTGTCGGCCGACAAGCGTGACATCTTGGAGCAGATGCTGTTCCGCTTCAAGGCCGTCAAGGACGCTGAGGATAAGAAGTATGTGCGTATGAATGCTCCTAAGGCCCGTTTGCAGGAAATCATCAATGTGCTGCCGGGCTTGAAGAGTCCTACCATCATTCCGTTGGCTGACGACGAATGGTGCTCAGTACATACTGTGCTCGACCAGAAACGCTTTTGGGAAATCATCGGCAAACTGAAGGAGATGGGTGCACAGGGCATCTTGGTCACTCCGATTGAGAAAATGATCCTGTAAAATGTTATGAAAATATATAGATTTCCGAAGAAGGAGCAGTGGGCAGAAATAGTGGAACGTCCACGACTGGACTTGACAAAGCTGAATGAGACAGTCAGTGCTGTGCTGGCCGATATCCGTCAGCGTGGCGACGAGGCTGTCAAGGAGTATGAACTGAAGTTTGACAAGGCCGCCCTGACCGGGTTGGCCGTCACCGAACAGGAGATGGACGAGGCAGAAACGTTGGTCAGCAACGAACTGCGCGATGCCATTATCCTGGCACACCATAACATCAAGGTGTTTCACATCTCGCAGCGCTTTGTCGGTCAGAAGGTGAAGACGCAAGAAGGCGTCACCTGCTGGCAGAAGAGCGTAGCCATTGAGCGCGTTGGCCTTTACATTCCCGGTGGAACGGCCCCCCTCTTCTCAACGGTACTGATGCTGGCGACACCCGCCAAGATTGCCGGTTGCAAGGAGATCGTGCTCTGCACGCCTCCCAACAGCGAAGGCAAGGTGAATCCCGCCATTTTGGTAGCAGCACGCATTGCCGGCGTGAGCAAGATTTACAAGATTGGCGGTGTGCAGGCTATCGGTGCAATGGCCTATGGTACGCAGTCGGTGCCTAAGGTGTTCAAGATATTCGGTCCTGGCAACCAGTATGTCATGGCTGCCAAGCAGCACGTCAGCCTGGACGATGTTGCCATCGATATGCCTGCCGGTCCCAGTGAGGTCTGTGTGCTGGCTGATGAGACGGCCAATGTGGAGTTTGTCGCTGCTGACCTACTGTCGCAGGCTGAGCACGGCATCGACTCCCAGGTGTTGCTGATCACCACTTCCGAGCAGAAGTTGCAGGAGATACAGGCAGAGACCAACCGCCAACTGGAGTTATTGCCACGCAAGGATATTGCCGTCCAGGCACTAGACAACAGTCGCTATGTGCTCGTCAGTACTGCCGACGAGATGATGGCGCTGTCCAACGCCTATGCCCCGGAACACCTCATCCTGCAGGTGAAGAACTACGAACAGATGGCCGAACAGGTCGTCAATGCTGGTAGCGTCTTCCTCGGACCATACGCTTGCGAGAGTGCTGGAGACTACGCCAGCGGTACCAACCACACACTGCCTACCCACGGCTATGCCACAGCTTATAATGGCGTCAACCTGGACTCGTACTGTCGGAAAATTACCTTCCAGCATCTGACACCTGAGGGTATCGGCCACATCGGTCGCGCGGTAGAGCTGATGGCAGGCGCTGAGCAGTTGGATGCTCACAAGAATGCCATGACGGTGAGAATGAAATCTTTGAACATTGAACATTGAGCTTTATGATTAGTTTAGAGCGGCTGGTAAGGCCGAATATTTGGAGTCTGGCTCCGTACAGTAGCGCACGAGACGAATATTTTGGTAAGGAGGCACATGTCTTCTTGGATGCCAATGAAAATCCTTATAATGCTCCCTATAACCGATATCCCGACCCCCTGCAGCGTGAACTGAAAGGGTTGTTAGAGAAGGTCAAGGGAGTGCCTGCAGACATGATATTCTTGGGCAACGGCAGCGATGAGGCCATCGACCTGCCATACCGTATCTTCTGCGAACCCGGGCGCGACAATGTGGTTGCAATCGCTCCCACCTATGGCATGTATAAGGTTTGTGCCGACATCAACGACATCGAGTATCGCGAGGTGTTGCTTGACGATCATTATCAGATGCAGGCCGAGAAACTGCTGGCAGCTTGCGACGAACACACGAAGATTGTCTGGATGTGTTCACCGAACAATCCTACCGGCAACTCACTGGACCGTGATGAAATCCTAAAGGTCATCGAGGCTTTTCAGGGCATTGTCATTGTCGACGAGGCCTATATCGACTTCGCCCAGCAGAAGTCGCTACGGCAGGAACTGCCTACGCATCCCAACCTCATCATCCTGCAGACCATGTCGAAGGCCTGGGGTTCGGCTGCTATCCGACTGGGTATGGCCTTTGCGTCGAAGGAGATCATCGCTATATATAATAAGGTGAAGTATCCCTATAATGTCAACCTGCTCACTCAACAGCAAGCTATAGAGGTACTGAAAGACCCATACGAGGTCGACAAGTGGGTGAAGATACTGCTGGCAGAACGCAGCCGCCTGATACAGGCTTTCGCGGAGTTGCCTATCTGCGAAACCATCTACAAGACCGATGCCAACTTTTTCCTGGCCAAGGTGACGGATGCCAAAGCCATCTACGACTATCTCGTGGACAAAGGCATCATCGTGCGCAACAGAAGCCGCATACAGTTATGCGCCAACTGCCTGCGCATCACCATAGGTACGCGTACGGAGAATAACGAGCTGCTGTCAGCCCTAAGACAATACTGATTCCGTTGTAGACCTTTTCAGCTGTTGTTACTTCAGCTGTTCCTGTACAAACTGTTCCAGTTGTTCGCCACGCAAGCCGCGGCGGAGGATTTTTCCTTGCTGGTCGACCACGATGGTATGCGGGATGCTGGTCACATTGAAATGCTTGGCAATCTCGTTTTCCCAGCCTTTCAGGTCACTCATCTGAGGCCATTTGATGCCGAACTTGTCAGTGGCAATTAGCCATGCATCATAGTCGGAGTCAAGAGATATGCCGATGATGCCGAGTCCCTTTGACTGGTAGGAACTATAGAGGTTCATCATGAATGGCATCTCCTGACGACAAGGGCCACACCACGATGCCCAAAAGTCGATAATGGTCAGACGATTCTTCTTGACCTCAGCCATGAGACTGAGTTCCTCGCCTTTCAGCGTTTTCTGCGTGAAATCCTTGATGGTTGCACCTTCAGCCGTCTTGGCAGCGGCCTGCAACATCTGCTCCATTTGCTGGATGACGGGACGCTGGCGCATCTCGGCAGGCAACAGCTTGATGAGACGTGCGCGGTTGGTGTTGTCTATCAACTCCTCGGGATAGTAAGTGAGCAGGAAATAACCGAACTCATTGTCGATGTTAGCCTCGGCTTTCTTGACGACCAAGGCAGCGAAACGCTGGTTGAGACGCTCAATCTGTTCCATGCCTTTCTGCTGCTCCTCCTCCGGAACGTTATTAGCATAGATGTGCTCTGCTATACGATTGATTTCCTTGCCGATGACCATCACGGAGTCGTTCAGCACCTGCCACTGGTCGTTGCAGATAGTACCACCGACGCGAGAAGCGCCAGGCTGGTCGGTCAACTGGATGTTGATAGTGCCAGGTTCCATGAAGAACGGGGCGTTAATCTCGTTGCGGCTGGCACAATAGACCATGCATAGTGCAGTAGAGTCGGTCTCTCCGCTGAGTTCAAACTGTCCGTCCTTGACAATCAGCGTGTCGCTTGGCATGCCAGTCAGCATGTCGCGAGTGAGATACAGCGTATCACCGTCCTCAAGTCCCTGGACGGAGCCTTGAATCTGGAATCCCTTGGAGTGACAGGCTGAAACAGCAAGGAGGGTACTAAACAATATACTGGCTTGAAATACTTTCATTGTTGATGACTCTACGAATGGTTTCTGCAAACAAATCAGCTACACTAATCTGCTTGACCTTAGCGCAACGCTGGGAATAGGGAATGGAATCGGTGAATACTATCTCCTCGAGAGCAGAGTTCTGCACACGCTCGCTGGCAGGGCCACTCATGACACAGTGTGAGGCACAAGCACGAACAGTCTTGGCACCAGCCTCTTTCATGATGTCGGCAGCTTTTGTGATGGTTCCGGCGGTATCGACCATATCGTCGATGATGACGACATTCTTGCCCTCTACGTCACCAATAATCTGCATCGAGGCAACGACATTGGCACGGGCACGAGTCTTGTTACAAAGCACCAGCGGACAACCTAAATACTTGGCGTATGTGTTAGCACGCTTGGAGCCGCCCACGTCTGGCGAGGCAATGACAAGATCTTCCAGTTGCAAGCTCTGCAAGTACGGCAGGATGACGTTGGAGGCATAGAGATGGTCTACGGGAACGTCAAAGAATCCTTGTATCTGGTCGGCATGTAAGTCCATAGTAATGACGCGGTTGACACCTGCTGCTGAAAGCAAGTCTGCAACGAGCTTGGCACCAATGCTCACACGCGGTTTGTCCTTACGGTCCTGACGAGCCCATCCGAAATAGGGGATGACAGCATTGATGGTGCGTGCCGATGCACGCTTGGCAGCATCAATCATCAGGAGCAGCTCCATGAGATTGTCAGAATTGGGGAATGTACTCTGGACGAGGAAGATGTCGCGTCCACGAATGCTCTCCTCGTATGATACGGCAAACTCACCATCTGAAAATTTGGTGATGAGGAGTTCACCGAGAGAACAACCCAGACTTTGGCAGATCTTTTCTGCGAGGTACTTGGTAGCGGTACCAGAAAACACCATGTAATTCTTGTTCATTGTCTTTATAGGAGATAGAATTAATTGTTCATTGTTTTTATTCAACCCACCGCCTTGCGCAGCTTGGCAAAATGGTCGATGATGTCGTGATAGTCGAGTTCTTGATGAATGTTGAACCTGTTCCACAAATCGCCCCTGATGACGATGCCGCCAAAGCCCAAGTCCTTGACTTGCCGGATGTTGTCAAGATTGATACCGCCGAGTGCGTAGACGTGGCGGTCGATGAGACCATGTCGAGATGCCTCTTTCAACTGGTCCAGGGTAAATGACGAAGTGTGACCTGTCTCTGTCTGACTGTCGAAGATGTATTTCAGAAAGACATAGTCCGCATGCTTCTTGGCCTCTTTCAGATGTTCGAGGCTGGTACATGTGCGACTGATATGTCCCTTGTAGCCCTTGGGGGCAGGTGTCGTCTCATCGTCGATATGGATGCCCCTGAGGTTGTACTCCTCTTTCAGATAGAAGTTGTCGTGGGTTGTGATGCGCGAATAGTATTCATTGGGCAGTAGTGTAAGCAGTCGCTCCGAATACATGGGCGAAGCATCAGCCTTGTAGAGGTGAAGGTTGTCAAGTCCCTCGTCGAAGAGTGACGAGAGTATCTTGTCTTCTTCCACGAAGAACGTGGGCTGTGTCATTACTGCGAGTTTCATACCGATTTAGTTGGCAGATTCAAATTCCTTCAAGAAACGTACGTCGTTCTCCGAGAACATACGCAGGTCGCTGACGCGATACTTCAAGTTAGTGATGCGTTCTACACCCATGCCGAAGGCGTAGCCGCTGTACTCCTTGCTGTCGATGCCACACTGTTCCAGCACGTTCGGGTCGACCATGCCGCAACCCAGGATTTCCACCCAGCCGGTATGCTTGCAGAAGCCGCAGCCTTCGCCACCGCAGATGAAGCACGAAATGTCCATCTCGGCACTGGGTTCGGTGAACGGGAAGTACGAGGGGCGCAGGCGAATCTGTGTGTCAGGTCCGAACATCTCGCGGGCAAAGCTGAGCAGCACCTGCTTGAGGTCGGTGAACGACACATTCTTATCGATATACAGACCCTCTACCTGATGGAAGAAGCAGTGGGCACGGGCTGTAATGGCCTCGTTACGATAGACACGGCCCGGGCAGATGACGCGGATAGGAGCTGTTAACTTGCCGTCCTCGGTGTGCATGTTTTCCATCACACGAGCCTGGACACTCGACGTATGCGAGCGCAGCAGGATGTTCTTGGTTACATCGTTAGGATGCTGCGAGACGAAGAAGGTGTCCTGCATGTCGCGGGCGGGATGGTCGGCGGCAAAGTTCATCTTGGTGAACACATGCAGATCGTCCTCCACCTCGGGACCGTCAGCCAGCACAAAGCCCATGCGTGAGAAGATGTCGATGATCTCGTTGGTCACGATGGTCAGCGGGTGGCGCGTACCTAACTGAATGGGGTAGGGCGTGCGTGTCAGGTCGATGCCTGCGTTGTCACCCTCTTGAACCTCAGTCTGTTCCTTCAGTTGGTTGATGCGTTCCTGCGCCAACTGTTTCAGCTCGTTGATCTTCATGCCGACAGTTTTCTTCTGGTCGGCAGGCACCTCGCGGAAATCGTTCATCAGGAGTGTAATCTCACCCTTCTTACTCAGGTATTTCAGACGCAACTGCTCTACCTCTTCGGCATTCTGTGCGCTTAGGTTCTGCACTTCTTTCAGAAGCTCGTCTATCTTGTCAAGTATCATATTCTTTTACTATTTGTATTGTTTTGCGTGCAAAGGTACAAAATAATTATCAATTATCTATTATCAATCAGCAATTAATTTCGACATCTGCTCCTGTAATTCGCGGGCTTTCTGTCCTGCAACCTCGGCAAAGTCCTCATTCTGCGAGGCATAGATGATGCCGCGTGACGAGTTGACCAGCAGTCCGATGTCGCCGGGAATCATGCCGTACTTGCATACTTCTTCCAGGCTGCCGCCCTGGGCACCGACACCCGGCACTAACAGGAAGTGACGGGGAGCCACCTTGCGGATGTCCTCGAACATCTGGCCTTGCGTGGCACCTACGACGTACATCATGTTTTCGTCGTTGCCCCATTCCTGGCTCTTCTTCAGCACCTTCTCAAACAGGCGCTCGCCCTGTGCGTCTTCCGTTAGCTGGAAGTCGTGTGAGCCTTTGTTCGAGGTGAGTGCCAACAGCACAACCCATTTGTCGTCGTAGCCTAAGAAGGGCGTCACGCTATCTTCGCCCATGTACGGAGCAACGGTCAGCGCATCAACGTCGTACTCCTCGAAGAACGTCTTGGCATACATCTTCGATGTGTTGCCGATGTCGCCGCGCTTGGCGTCGGCAATGATGAAGTGGTTGGGGTACTCTTCCTTCAGATAGTCGATGGTGGCTTCGAAAGCCATGATGCCGTCTACGCCGTAAGCCTCGTAGAATGCGAGGTTGGGCTTGTAGGCCACGCAATAGGGAGCTGTGGCGTCGATGATAAGAGCATTGAACTCACAGAGGGCGCGGAAGATGTAGTCCTCGCCGTCCTTGGCCTTTGCCTCGTCGATGATGCACTGGGGAATCTTGTTGATGTCCGTATCGAGACCTACGCAGAGAAACGACTGCTTCTCCTTGATTTGCTGTATTAACTCTTGTCTGTTCATTTATTTCTTACTTTTTATCATTCTGGCTATGAAACGTAATATAAACTCCGAGACGAAATAGGTTGCTACCCAGACACCTGCCCAGACAAATAAGCCTTTCTCACGGAATCCATCGGCAATGAATACAGCTGGTGCTATTGACAGAAGGTCTGCCCAGCTTTGCTTGATGCTTGACCAAGTCCATTCCTTTTTAATTTCTTGAATGAGTCCCATAATCTTAAAGTTCTGTTTCTTTCATTCTTTTAAAGTTCTGTTTCTTTCATTCTTTCAGCGTTCTCCGCCACGGTGAGGGCGTCAATCATCGGCTGGATGTCGCCGCCGAGGAAGCCCTGCAGGTCGTGGGTGGTATAGCCGATACGATGGTCGGTGACGCGGCCCTGTGGGAAGTTGTAGGTACGAATCTTGGCGCTGCGGTCGCCCGTAGACACGAGGCTCTTACGACGCGAGGCGATGTCGTCCATATACTTCTGGTGCTCCTTGTCATATATAAAGGTATACAGGCGCGAGAGCGCGCGTTCCTTATTCTTAGGCTGGTCGCGGGTCTCGGTACATTCGATGAGTATTTCCTCCGTCTCGCCTGTGTTGGGGTTCTTCCACATATAGCGCAGACGGACGCCCGATTCTACCTTGTTTACGTTCTGACCACCGGCACCGCTACTTCGGAAGGTGTCCCACTTGATTTCACCCTCGTTGACGTGCACCTCAAACTTGTCGGCCTCAGGTAGCACGGCAACAGTAGCGGCAGAGGTGTGCATACGTCCCTGCGTCTCAGTGGCAGGTACGCGCTGAACGCGATGAACGCCGCTCTCATATTTCAGCGTGCCATAGACGTCGGCACCGCTGACAGCGAAGTCAATCTCCTTGAATCCGCCTACAGCACCTTCGCTGACGCTGGTGATGCTGAGCTGCCAACCTTTGGAATCGCAGAAGCTCTTGTACATCTTGAACAAGTCGCCTGCAAACAGCGCAGCCTCGTCACCGCCCGTTCCTGCGCGGATTTCCATCTGCACGTTCTTGGCGTCCTCGGGGTCCTTCGGGATGAGGGCAATCTTGATTTCCTCTTCCAGTTTAGGCTGAAGAGCTTCGTTGTCAGCCAGCTCCTCACGAGCCATCTCCTTCATCTCCGGGTCGCTCTCGTTAGCCAGAATGTCTTTTGCCTCTTTGATGCTGTTCAGACAGGCGATGTAACGCTTACGGGCATCCATGATGTCACCCAGATCCTTATACTCCTTGGTCAGTTTCACAAAGCGGTTCTGGTCGGCAATCACATCGGGGTCGGTAATCAGTGTTGATACCTCCTCGAAGCGTGCCTCCAGACCGTCTAATTTCTGTAATATACTGTTATTTTCCATTCTTTATTATGGTTGTCGTGATACGGCAACATACTGAACGTTAGTAATTAAAGGTGCCGAACTCGGACTGGATGGTCAGGCTCTTGGGGCCTTCCTCGATGTGACCAACCACTTGTGCGTCGATGTTGAACGACTTCGAGATGGCGATGACCTGCTCGGCCACTTCGGGGCGGACGTAAATCTCCATACGATGACCCATGTTGAACACCTGGTACATCTCCTTCCAATCGGTGCCGGAGCAGTCGTGGATGGCACGGAACAGCGGTGGCACGGGGAACATGTTGTCCTTGACGACGCGACAGTTGTCGCTGACGAAGTGCAGCACCTTGGTCTGTGCGCCGCCTGTGCAATGCACCATACCGTGAATCTCAGGGCGCAGTTCATCGAGCAGGCGCTTAATAACGGGGGCATAGGTGCGGGTGGGGGAGAGCACAAGCTGGCCCATGTCGGGAAGTTCTGCTTGTTGACATGCCGTGTCAACATACGGAACCTTGTCCGTCAGTTGGTACTTGCCACTATACACTAGGTCATCGGGCACGGCATGATCGAAGCTCTCGGGGTACTTCTCGGCCAGATATTTGGCAAAGACATCGTGGCGGGCTGAGGTGAGTCCGTTAGAGCCCATACCACCGTTATAGCGCTGCTCGTACGTGGCCTGTCCCGTAGACGAGAGACCTACGATGACGTCGCCTGGACGGATGTTGGCATTGTCGATGACGTCGCTGCGTTTCATGCGGCAGGTTACCGTGCTGTCGACGATGATGGTGCGCACGAGGTCGCCCACGTCAGCCGTCTCACCGCCTGTAGGATAAATGCCAATTCCCATCTCTCGCAGTTCGCTGAGCAGTTCGTCCGTTCCGTTGATGATGGCCGAGATAACCTCACCTGGCACGAGCATCTTGTTGCGCCCGATGGTGCTGGAGACAAGGATGTTGTCGACGGCACCCACACACAACAGGTCGTCGGTGTTCATCACAATGGCGTCTTGGGCAATGCCCTTCCATACGGAGAGGTCGCCCGTCTCCTTCCAGTACATATAGGCCAGACTCGACTTGGTGCCGGCGCCGTCTGCATGCATGATGTTGCAGTAGTCCGGGTCGCCGCCCAGTATGTCGGGTATGATTTTACAGAAAGCCTGCGGAAAGAGGCCTTTGTCGATGTTCTTGATGGCTGCGTGTACGTCTTCCTTGGCGGCGCTGACGCCACGCTGCATATATCGGTTGTCCATATTAAGAGGTAAGTGGTGAGAGATGAGATATTAGAACTTTACCTGCGGAGCTTTCTCTGCACCGGCCTCGGCCTCGAATTTTTCCATTTTGGCAAATCCGAAGATGCCAGCGAGGATGTTCTTGGGGAACGAACGGATGACGACGTTATACTCCTGAACAACGGCGTTGAACTTGTTGCGCGCCTCGTTGATGCGGTTTTCGGTGCCCTCCAACTGTACCTGCAGGTCGCGGAAGTTCTCGTTGGCCTTCAAATCGGGATAGTTTTCCTGAATGGCAATCAGTCGTCCTAATGCGGCACCCAGCTCACCTTGGGCCTGCTGGAACTCCTTCAGTTTCTCGGGTGTCATGTTCTCCGGGTCAAGCGTTACCTGCGTAGCCTTTGAACGAGCATTGACAACACCCTCCAAAGTCTCTTTCTCGTGAGAGGCATAGCCCTTGACAACCTCCACCAGATTAGGTATGAGGTCTGCACGGCGCTGATATGCTGACTGTACGTTGGCGAGTGCCGTAGTAGCTTTCTCCTGTTCGCCGACCATAGAGTTGTAGGCACTGGCAGCCCAACCGCCAATGATGACGACTGCTGCAATGATTGCGATTGTTGATTTACCGAGTTTCATAATGTTATGGTTTTAATGTTTAATATTTCATTTTTCATCTTTAATCTTTCATCTATCACGTTACCAACGCGAGGTTGCACCGCCGCCGCCAAAGGATCCGCCGCCGAAAGACCCTCCGCTGAAGCCTCCGCCGCCTCCACCTCTGAAGCCTCCGCCGCCAAAACCGCCACCGCCTGTGAATCCGCTACTACTGGCTACATAGAAGGGATTGGACATGAGGGCTGTTGTGCCAGCGATTCCCAGCCAATGGTATTTCCTATTCTTGCGCAGGAAGTAGATGCACCAGATGGTGAGGAAGAAGGTGGTCAGACCCACCGTGAGCAATGCTGCATCGTCATCGTCGTCGCTACTGCTACTGAGCAAAGGTGACATCTGCGGCAGTTCTTTCTTCTGCAGGGTGGAGTAGACGGCTTCCACGAGGTACACCATACCACTATCGGGCATTTCGGCGCGCATGGCCGGCACGACATATTGTTGTTCCAGCCGATGGCATTCGGCATCGGTCAGGTCTGCCTCCAGTGCTCTGCCGGGCGACATATTGATGCTATGGTCCAAGTATCCCACAACGATGACCAATCCGCGGTCGTTGTAGCCGACACCGTATTTGTTGCCCACATCCTGTGCAAAGCGGAAGGGGTCGTCGTTCTCAATGTGGTTGACGACAATGACCACCGACTGTACGCCCAATTCCAGGTTTAGCCGCTGTAGCGTGATGTTCATACGGTCTACGGCGGGCTGGGTCAGCACACTGTCGGGATTGGAGACGTATTGTGTAGAGTCCTTCAGGTAAGGGATAGGGATGTTTTCTGCGTTCCATTCCACCGTCTCTACCGTGGCAAATTGCGAAGTCTGTGGATCTTCCTCAACAGGCATGGCCCCCACGCAGCAAACCATCGACATGATGATGCCGATGACGAACAGCCAGCCCCAACGCCTGCGCTCCCTGACCCATTGCGGGTTGGCCAGCTTGAAGTCGTTGAACATCTCCCTTCGCTTGCGCATGTATTCGCTGGCCAGCGCCTCGTACTTCTTGGAGTACTGGCGCTTGAGGCTCGACGACGAGAACAGCCCGTGGACGTTCTCCATCTCATAGGAGTCCTGAAGGGCGCGTATGGCGTCGTTATACTGATGCGTCAGCCGGTTGATGTCGTCTGTGAGGATTGACATATACTGATGTTATTTGGTCTCGTGCCAGAATTCCCAGGAGGCGAATGCCTGCAGCAGCAGCATTTCCAGTCCGTTCTTGGTCTGGGCGCCGTACTTCGCGCCGCGCTTCATGAACAGCGTCTCGTCGGGGTTGTAGATGAGGTCGTAGAGGATGGTGTGCGAGTCCATAGCCTCGTAGGGCAGCAGCGGACACTCCTCAGTCTTGGGATACATGCCGACGGGTGTGCAGTTGACGATGACGTTGTACTCTTTGACGACCTCTGGCGTGATGCTCTTGTACTGAATGGTATCCGGACGCTCGTAACGGCTGACGAAGACAGTCTCCAGTCCCAGGTTACGCAGTCCGTAGTCGATGGCCTTGGACGCTCCACCTGTGCCCAGGATAAGGGCTTTCTTGTGCCACTTCTTGTCTATCATCGGCTCGATGCTTTTCGTAAATCCGATGACGTCGGAGTTGTAGCCCTTCAGCTTGATCTTCCTGCCCTCGTGGGTGACGCGGATAACGTTGACGGCGCCTATGGCGCGTGCCTCTGGCGTGATGCTGTCCAAGAAGGGGATGACCTTCTCCTTGTAGGGAATGGTGACGTTCAGCCCCTTGAGTTCCAGGTTGGACCCCAGTACTTCCACTAACTCTTCAATGGACGGAATCTCGTAGTTCTCGTAGACGGCATCGATATTCTCGTCCTGAAACTTCTGGTTGAAATAGCTGATTGAGAACGAATGTCCCAATGGGTAGCCTATTAGTCCGTACTTATCCATAATCTTATTTGACTATTTACGATTTACTATTTCATTTCGTAGCAAAATACATGGTGCATATTCCGAAGGTCAGCCGCTTGAACGAGGCTTGCGAGAACCCTGCCTTTTTCAGGATGCCGGTCATCTTCTCGCCTTGCGGGAATGCCTCGATGGTCTTGGTCAGATAGGAGTACATGCGTGTCCTTAGAGATAAGCCGTCCGTAGACGGGCAGGATGGTGTGGCTGTAGATGGCGAACAGTTGCTTCATGGGGAACGTGACGGGTGTCGTCAGTTCCACGACGCTCAGGTGTCCGCCTGGTTTCAGCACGCGGCACATCTCGGCCAGTCCCTTGTCCAGGTCGGCAAAGTTACGAATGCCGAAGGCTGCTGTGACGGCGTCGAAGGTACCGTCGGGGTAGGAGAGTGCGGTGCAGTCCTCGCGCTCAAAAGCGATGACGGCGTCGACCCTCGCTGATGTCGGCTCCGACGAGCCGTTGTGGTTTCAGCATCTGGGCGGCCATGATGGCAAAGTCGCCTGTGCCCGTGGCGATGTCGAGCATCGTCTGTGGCTTGTGGGGTGCCAGCGCCTGGATAGCCTTGCGGCGCCAGCCGCGGTCTATGTTCCAGGACAGCCGGTGGTTGAGCGTGTCGTAGGTAGGGGCAATGTTGTCGAACATCGCCTCCACCTGCTGTGCTTTGTCTCCGCAGGTATATGGGTTTATTTGTTCCTGCTGGTAAGCCATTCGCTCACGTTCTTCTCTATTCTCTTAGCGATGTCGTCGCTGTCGGATGCTTTCTCGAACTTCTCGCCAACGATGTGCTCGTAGAGCTCGATGTAGCGGTCTGAGACGCTCTCGGCATACTCGTCGGTGATTTCGGGCATCACCTGTCCGGGCTCGTTCATGAAGTCATGCTCAATGAGCCACTGGCGCACGAACTCCTTCGACAGCTGACGCTGGGGTTCGCCCTTGGCCAACTTCTCCTCGTAGCCGTCGGCATAGAAGTAACGGCTGGAGTCGGGCGTATGAATCTCGTCGATGAGGTACACCTTGCCGTCGCGCTTGCCAAATTCGTACTTTGTGTCCACCAGGATGAGTCCGCGCTTCTCGGCAATCATCTGTCCGCGGGCGAAGATCTTGCGGGTATAGTCCTCCATAACGGCGTAGTCCTCGGCAGAGACGATGCCCTGAGCGATGATTTCCTCCTTCGAGATGTTCATGTCGTGACCCTCGTCGGCCTTTGTCGTCGGGGTGATGATGGGCTCGGGGAAACGCTCGTTCTCCTTCATGCCGTCGGGCAGCTTCACACCGCAGAGCTCACGGCAGCCGTTCTTGTACTCGCGCCAGGCAGAGCCGGTTAAAATGCTGCGGATAATCATCTCCACGCGGAAACCCTCGCACTTCAAGCCCACGGTAACCATGGGGTCGGGGGTAGCCAGTTTCCAGTTCGGACAGATGTCGGTCGTGGCATCCAGGAACTTGGCGGCAATCTGGTTCAGCACCTGTCCCTTGTAGGGGATGCCCTTCGGCAGAACAACGTCGAAGGCCGAGATGCGGTCTGTAGCGACCATCACCATCAGGTCGTCGTTGATGTTATACACGTCGCGTACCTTTCCGTGGTACACGCTCTTCTGTCCCTCAAACTGGAACTCAGTCTTTGTTAATGCTTTCATCTTTTATTTGACAATTTGACTATTTACTATTTCACTCTTTTCTGTTTCACCATTTGCTATTGCCTTGTCGAAACGTTCGTAGGCGTTGACGATGCGCGTCACCAGCTTGTGGCGGACGATGTCCTTGCGGTTCAGCTCCACGACACCAATGCCCTCTACATCTTTTAATATCTGTAGGGCCTCGACGAGTCCGCTCTTCTGCGACTTCGGCAGGTCTATCTGCGTCATGTCGCCCGTGATAATCATCTTCGTGTTCCATCCCATGCGCGTCAGGAACATCCTGATCTGCTGGGGGGTCGTATTCTGCGCCTCGTCCAGGATGACCACGGCGTCCGACAGCGTGCGTCCTCGCATGAAAGCCAGCGGGGCTATCTGGATGACGTGTTTCTCCATCATGTCCTGCAGCTTTACCTGCGGCAGCATGTCCTCCAGGGCGTCGTACAGCGGTTGCAGGTAAGGGTCTATCTTGTCCTTCATGTCGCCCGGCAGGAATCCCAGCTTCTCGCCGGCCTCCACGGCAGGCCGCGACAGGATAATCTTCTTGGCCGTCTTCTCCTTCAGCGCCTTCACGGCGAGGGCTATCGACAGGTAAGTCTTGCCCGTACCGGCAGGTCCCACGGCAAACACCATATCGTTCTGCTGGAAGGCGTCGATGAGCCGCTGCTGATTCTCCGAGCGTGCCTTGATGGCGCGTCCCGACATGGAGTAGCACACCACGCCGTCGGGAATGTCGTCCTTCGTACGGCGACCCTTGACGATGTCCAGGATGTCCTCCTCGCTCAGCGAGTTGAACTTCAGCACGTGCTGGCGCATGCGCTCGGTGTTCTCCTCGAACGAAGCCATCTGCTCTTCGTCGCCCAAGATGCGAATGACGTTGTCGCGGGCCACGATGCGCAGTTTGGGGTACAGTGCCCGCAACATCTGCAGGTGCTGGTTTCCGATGCCGTAGAACACTACGGGGTCGATATCTTCTAATACTATATGCTTCTCTATCAAAATAACGTTATTTTCAATTTGCCTGCAAAGGTACAAAAACCCAAGCTAATCACCAAATTTTTGTTTCCTTTTATTTCTATAAGTTCTTGAGTGCTATCACGCCTGCCAATATGTTGGCGACGAAGGAAGCGGCTATCAGCAGCAGCGTGACGAGCAGCCCTTCAAGGGCCGGCACACCTCCCAGCAGCATACCGGCATAGAGCATCGGTATGACCATCACCAATGGCTGAGCCAGATTCCTTACCTGATGAAACATGTCCTCACGCAGAGCCTCGGGCTTTTGCTGGTTGCGCTGGTATCTTATCATGGTCTGCATGAGCGAAGCCGTCGCCTGTCGAAAAAGGCCAATGTTGCCATAGCTACTAACACAACGCATGCCACTATGGCCGCGCCCCACAAAGAAATTTCTGATACAAACATACTATCAAAATAACGTTATTTTCAATTTGCCTGCAAAGGTACAAAACCCCAAGCTAATCACCAATTTTATGTTTCCTTATTTATTAATGGCGATGCGGCCTCCTGTAAGCATTCATTCTTTTCCAACTTTTTTTGCCAAAAATTGCAGATTCTCAATAATTATTCGTATCTTTGCCCTCGTATTCAGTGTTTTTGCTGAAAAACACAGACGCTGACGAAGCGCAACGAAGTGATTACATACATAAATATACTAATATAATTACTAAAACATTATGAAAAAGAAAATCTTTACTTTATTGACGTTATTGCTATGTGCAGTAACAAGTTCATGGGCTCAAACGACCTACAAGATTACCTACAATGGTAGTGACAAAGGTAACACTGAGTATTTCACTCACAGTGGAAATCATAACTTCAATACCAAGTTCAATGGCTGTACCTATGATGATACTACCTTTAGCAGTGGCCTGAAGATGGAGGGTTCTACTACCATCTCCTTTACTAACACCAACGCTGCTTCTGTAACAATTGTGCAGTCAGACTGGGATAAAAATACTTCTACTCATGGTACACCTCAAACAATTAAGTTTGATGGTACAGCTCTTGCAGTTGGTGATGCCGAGGTTATTACTGGTGGTAGAGTATACACCATTAGCAATGTAACAGCTGGTCAACATACCATAACAAGAGGCTCTGGTGAATCCGGTCTGTTCCAGATTACTGTTGTTGAGGCTTCAGCTTCAGCAAAGCCGGGGACTCCAACATTTGACCCTGCAGAAGGTTCTGTAGAAGAGTATACTTCCATCACACTGACTTCTTTAGGTGCAACGACCATCCTTTACCAGTGGGGCGCAGCTGCCATTGACGGTAGTGGTGACTGGACAGGCGCGTCGACCTATAGCTCAGACAACAAGCCTGTAGTACCTTCCGTTGGTTCTACTAACAACGTGCTCTCAGTAAAAGCTTCTAACGATAATGGTGCTACTTACGGTTCTGCAACCTATACCATTACAGCAGCAAAGTTTGCTTCTGATTTGACTCGACTATCAGATGAATCTGTTACCCTTGACCCAGAGCAGACTTCTCAGATTGAATGGTATACTTCAAGTTCAGGAGGAGTGACCTTCACAAGTAGTAATGAGGGCGTAGCAACAGTTTCTTCTTCAGGTCTCATTACCGCTGTTGCTTTCGGAACAGCAACAATTACCGTAAATCAGGCTGCTGATGATGTATATTACGCAGGCAGTTTCACGGTTTCTGTTTCCGTTAACAAGGTTCGTAAAGCAACAGAGGTTATAGGGGAATTTGTTTTGGACACTAATAATGGTTCTTTATCTGGAACTCCGAAGATCTATACCAGTAATGATGGTTCTGTGATATTGGAAGGTAGTTTAGATAAAGGTAATGACACTTATGATGATTTAAAGAATAGTCATTTTAAGCATTCTTCTAACATTACCTTTACACTGCCTACCAACTATCCTGTAAATTCTGTATGGTTCGTAGGATATGGAAATGGTAGTAGTGATGTTTCTATTACTCTCAAAGAAGTTGATGGTGCTGTTGTGACAGAACAAACAGGTACTCTTTTGAAGAAAGGGCAAATACCTGGTGCTGACTGTGTAGGTTTTGCACTGGAGACAGCAGCAAATGAGTCTATGGTAATTAATGTCAGTTCGCAGTCACGTGGCTACTTCATCCTCAATCCTGCAGCAAAGGACATCACGATGACTCAGGTCGGAACAAACTATTATGCTTCGTTCTATAGTGCTGGTGAGGTAACGATTACTGGTGCTACAGCCTATACGGCAGAGTTAAATGAAAATAAGGACGCGCTGATTCTGAC
>CACXAG010000026.1 GCA_902765585.1 uncultured Prevotellaceae bacterium | reverse complement strand
CCTTTTTCTTCGAAAAAAAACACGAAAAGGTTTACGCAAAAGCTATTGCGTCTTTAAAATACGACGAGGGCGAACCAATAACGGTTCGCCCTCGGGGTTGTGTAGCAAGAAGAGTCTGTTTATTTTTTATTCTTGGCAATGATTGAAGGACCGTCGAATGCGGTCTTGGCATTCCATGAATACGTAGCAAGCACGGTTTTCATGCTGTCCTTAGACAGGGTCATCGTCACAATGAAATCATCGTGGCAAACACCACCGATGGTATCGACGCAGAATGTCGGAATCATAATCTTCTGTACGATGTCACTCTCTTCGTTTGGAATAGAGGACACCTTGTTGAAGTTGTTCATGACATACTCCTGAGTCTCGTAGATGGGGTGCTCAATTACCTTGATGAGTTTCTCGCCATAGATAGTTGTATCCTTCAACTCCACGAAACGAGCCTGGGCAGCGGAACTGAGGCTACCGGGGTTGCTCAGCTGGAAGTCAATCCAGTAGTCCTGCTTGTTACCCTGATTGTGGTCAGCCATAGGATTGCCAGTAATGTCGTTATCCCTGTCGCAGCTCATGAATGTCAGCGACATGGCTGCAAAGGCTACAAACACGCTTACATATTTAAAAATCTTCATAATCTTAAAATTATCAATTATCAATTTTCAATTATCAATTAGGGGGTGGCCCGCTTACTTGCCTTTCACCAGACGCTGGCAGCCGGCACCGCTCTTATATATTCCCGAGTTCAGCACCTGCGGAGTCTGCTTGTAGTAGAGTCCCTCGATGCCGTTGTCGGTGTGGAAGTCATTACCCTTAGGTGTCTCGCCGATGAAATACTTCGGGTTCGGGCTTTCCATCAGGTCGGTGGCACGCAGCGACTCTTCCAGGTGTATGGTCAGCTCGTCGGTACCGGCAGGATAGATGCCCTCACCGCCCTTGACAAACTTACCAGGAGCATTCGACGTGGCGTTGAGTGCATTGGCAGCGAACGGCTGGCCGTTGGTCAGGTACTCCTCATCGTTGGTGGTCCAGTTGTTGTAGATGTTGAAGGTCACCTGTCCAGAACCGTCACCACCCTGGATCTCGCGGGTATCCCAACCGGCAGAGCTCATCTGACGATTCTTGTCTTCGGCATTCTTGGTGAGGATGATGACATTGTCGTGGAATCCGAGTACCGAGCCACCAGGATTGTAGCGGGTGTTCAGAATCGGGTTGTTGGCCACGGTACAGAAGTTGACGAAGGTGTTGTGGTGGACGTCAATGTTCCAGCGTACACTCTCGTCCCACACCAGGTTACGGTTGTTGTCCGTGATAACCGAGCGCTTCGGGTTGTTGTAGAATACGCACTCGCTGACCTCGACATCTTGCAGGATGTTCGACTTCGTCTTTCCGTTATGGTCGGCAAAGATGTAGGCATAGTCACCTGCCGTCTGTGCATAGTAGCCGCCATTGTAGAAGTCGCAGCCTACGAGCCGGATGTGCTGGATGTAGAAGTCGTTGGAGCCCTGTATACGGAAGAATCCGCGGATGAGTCCCTGGAACGAGCAGTTGCGCCACTCCAGTGTGGTGACGTTGATACCCATACCGTTGGAGTACATATTCATGAAGTAGTTACCGACGGCCCCGCCGATACCCTCCTGGGCGTGTCCGTAGTTGGTAGCCATCGGCACATCTACGTCAAGGTCCATGAAGCGGACAGAGTCGATGTCGAGCGTGATGGAGGCATTCTCACCGGCTACCGGCTGGCGACCGAGCATGAAGTTACAGGTGTTGACCGAGCTACCCGTCTTGGTCATACCGCTCAGGTAGAACTTGGCACGTCCCTTACCGGCTGCCAGGTCGGCAGGATTGGTCATCAGGGTGAAGCCCTTGTAAACCTGAACGTTCGAACTGACGAAGTATGTCTTGCCACCTTCCAGATAGAATATCTGGTTCTCGGCCGTTACGCTGCTGGCGCAGTAGTCGTCCAGCACCTTGTCAATCTTACAAGCCTTATACTGCGAGATGTCGTAGATGTTCCATGTGGCGGGGTCGGTGCCCATGGTGTCGTTCTGCCATACCTCGTGCTTGATGAGGATAGGATCAGCCGGTGTACCCTTCGTACGTTTCATCGTCGTGTTGAAGACGGCGTCAATAGCGAGGGGAATCTGCTTGTCCCAGACGTTGATGTTGTAGGCAGAGTTCTCGGAGAGTCCCTCAACCACAATTTCAGCAATGCCGGCTTCATTCCAAGCCGATTCGGGAATCTCGTACTTCACGAACTGAGCGGGAACCGTAGCGTTGGGCGTAGAGGCATTGGCCTCGATGGTCAGGAAGTCCACGCATAGGATGTTCTTCTCAGCATCCTTGAAGTGCCATTTCTGACGGAACTTGTCTTTCTCCTCATCCTTATAGGTGGAGATGTTGCGGTTCAGCGTCAGCTTCATAGATGTCTTGGTGATTTCCGACACCTGGATAACGAAGGGCACCCAGTCACGGGCAGAAGTCTCCAGCTGGAAGTAGTCAGCCCACTCGCGCAGGTTACCACGACCATACCACGAGGAGTTCTTCGGATCATTCTTCCAGGCAGCATCGCCGGAGTCCAGCACGTCGTAGACACCTGCCTCGCCTTTCCACAGCTTATAGCCCGACGGATCGAACGAGTTCAGGGCACGGATGCAGAAGCGGTAGCTGCTCTGGTAGTTCAGGTTCTCGATGATGAGGTTGTAGCGGGTGGGGTCAGAAACGACGACGTGTCCCTCCAGGAACTTGCCATCCACTTTCTTCTCGGTCTCTTCCCAGGCGTCATCACCATTGGCCACAAATGAATGAGGAGTGGTCCACTCTATCTCATAGCCTGCAGCACCATCAACGAGGTACCAATACAGGTTGGCCGTATTATAGTCAGTAATGACACTGTTGTATGGGTCGTTACTGCCCTTGTTTGTATTGTCGTCCTTGCGGAACATCGTACGGAACAGACGCCCGTCAGCACTTCCAGGTACCGTCGACTTGTCATCGTCCTTACAGGACTCAATCGACAATGCCATGAAGAGCATCAGTGAATATAATAATATCTTTTTCATATTCTTCATTCTTATTATTTCGCTTTTCACTTGTCACTTATTACTCCTTTAGTATCCATAGTAGTTCTTGTAGACATTGCCCGAACGTGCAATAGCCTCCTCGGGAATGGGCAGGAGATAGCGTACTGCCGGCAGACGGTTGATGTTGTCCTGGGCATTGTCAGGATTGATGGCAAACTTCTGTGCTACACCATTATCCACCACTACGATGTTGCCTCCCTGGTCAATACGGATATAGCCATAGAGCGAGTAGACAATCTGGTTCTTGGGAGTACCGTCGTCGTTGGACCAACTGGTAGTAGCTGTTGTCCAGCTAATCGTATTGCTTGCGGTAGAGAGACCAGTAATGGTCTTTGCCGATACGGGGTCATAGTCCAGCTCGTTGTCGTCAAAGTACTTGGCAGGAGCCGTTCCTGTCGGGTTCTTGAACGAACCGTCGTATGGATTGGCAATGTAGAACATATAGACGCCACGGTTGGGGAAGTTCGGGTCGGGATAGTTCTTCACCATGATGCAGTACATGCTGGAGACGAACTTGTTCTGATAGGGGAATCCGTCGTAGGCTTCCACCATGTCAATGTATGAAGAAGTACCAGCCATAGCCTCAGTCATGGCATAGTAGTCGAGGAAGGTGAAGAATACCTTCTCGGCATACATGTTGTTGCGGACGAGGTCCTTCCAACGCATGTTCTCACCGGCAAACTCCCACTTACGCTCGTTGAGCACCAGCTTCAGGAAGTCCTCCTTTGAAGCGGCGGCAGCGACGTAGGCGTCCACCTTCTCTCCCTGGTCTTCAGCAGCGAATGCACGGCGGCGAACCACCTTCAGTGCCTCCTGGGCGTCAGCAGTGGGGCCGTTCAGCTCGTTCTCTGCCTCGGCAAACATCAGCAGCACGTCGGCATAGCGGATGTAGGCGAAGTTGATGCCCGTACCTGACGTCGTGCTCTTGCCCAGACCGTTGGTGTTCCACAGCTTCGACCACTTGTTGTTGTGGATGGTGTAGTCGCTGGAGCGCATGGTGGGCAGGCCCTGGTTAGAGTAGTACCACAGGCCGTCGATGTAGTCGCGGCGCAGGTCCTTTTCGTCGAACGAGTAGCGGTAGAAGGCGCTGGTGCGCACGCCGCCGTCGGTCTTACCCCATACAGAGTTTGAGTAGTCGGTAGCGTCGGTAGCATCCACGCCGTTGGCGGGTCCCTGGTTATAGCCCCAGTTGCTGTTGTTGGCTTTGGCAAAGGGGATTTCGAAGATGGGGTCGTCGCCGGCGGTAACCACAAAGTTACACTCGTCGATGAACACGTCGCGGTACTGCTTGTTCAGCGAGTGGCCGCCGGCATCTATAATCTTCTTTGTGTAGTCGCGGGCCGTGACGTAGTAGTCGCGGTAGTTGGTCGGGCGGGTCATGCTATAGCTCTTGGTGTCACCCTCGGGGTGGTTCAGCGAGTAGCCGCCAGCCTGCAGGGCCAGACGGGCAATCATGGCGTAGGCAGCCTCCTGCGAAATACGCTCGGGTGCAGCGATGTGCGAGTCCTTGTCAGAGTACATATACTCGGCAGCGTGCTTCAGGTCGGCAATCAGCTCGTCGCTGATGGTCTGACGGGCAGTGATGGGAGGAACGAAATTGTCGGTCTCGTAGGTACCCTTCATCGTGAAGGGAACGTCGCCCCAGTAGCTCAGCAACTCATGATAGAACATGGCACGCATCACCTTGGCCTCACCCATCATCTGGGTCAGCATCGTCACCTTGGGCACCTGGATGGTTGTGACGCTACCGTCGGCAGCCTCCGAGGCAGCTTCCTCTGTTTCCTCTTGATAGATGCTGCTGTTCTGCAGGTTATAGATGAACTCGTTGGCTGTCTCGACAGCTGAGTAGAGATTGTTCCACAGCGACTCAACGTTGCTGGCATCGGAACGTACGTCGAAACGACGGGGCTGGTTGCCGGCAGCGGCTTCGTTGCCGTTGGCATAGAAGTCAACGTCGCTGTTCAATTGGAAAGCACTGTAAAGATTGTTGCCGAACAGACCGTCGGAACATATCTTCGCATAGATGCCGTAGAGTGCTGTGCGCGTCTCGCCTTCCGAGCCGAACACCAGTTCCGTGCTTGCAGCGTTGGTGGCGGGATCTACCTCCAGGTAGTCGTTGCACGATGTCAACGCCAGCATGGCCACTCCACTGATAAATATCTTGTTAAGTTTCATAATTATCAATATTTCAATTATCTTATCGTTTTTCAAAAACGCTTTGTACCTTTAGGTCAAAGAATTATCAATTAGAATGTTACGTTGACACCGAAAGAGAACTGTCGTGCACGCGGATAGCGGTTGTAGTCCATCGAGGGAGTGAGTCCCGACTGTACGTCCACCTCAGGATCGTAGCCTGAATACTTGGTCAGGATGAAGAGGTTGGAAGCCGATACGTATGCGCGAACCTTATTTAAGTAAATCTTACTGGTGATACTCTTCGGCAGTGTGTAGCCGATGGTCACGTCAGAGCAGCGGATGAATGAGCCGTCCTCGACGAAGGCGTCGATCATGGCGTTGGTCACGAGGTCGGCGGGGTTCCACGTGCGGGCATTGGCATTCAGTGTCTTGTACAGGCCGGGCATACCGTCCAGGTTGCCGTTCTTGTAGAGTGACTCACCCGTGATGTCGTGTCCGCTCAGGTCGGTGAATCCGTCGGGAGCCGAGTAGCGCCAGCGACCGTCGGCAAATCTTTCATAGACATTGGTGAAGTTGTTCTGGCTGCCCGACATGCTTGACATGGCGTAAGCCGTAGCGTTGTAGACGTCGAAGTCAATCATGTAGGTGAAGTTGGCCACAAAGTCGAAGTCCTTCCACTGGCCGCTGATGCCGAAACCACCCTGCCACTTCGGCGTGGTACGTCCGATGACAGTCTTGTCGTTGACGTCAATCTGTCCGTCGCCGTTCAGGTCCTTGATCTTGATCTTGCCAGGCATGGTCGAGTAGCCGGAGTGTGAACCTGCCAGCACGCCGTTGCCTGAGTTGCCTTCATAGCCGTCGGTGATAGTACCACCGACGAGGATGCCGTTGACGACGCCCTTGCCCTTGGGATTGGCAGCGTAGGTTGAGGTGGTAGGATACAGGAACTCGTCCCAGGTGTAAAGGCCGTCATAGACGTAACCGTACATCAGGCCGACCTCACCGCCTACCTCCAGCAGGTAGTCGTTTTGGTCAGATGATGACCAGGCACTGGCCTTATTGTAGATGCGGGTGTCGGTGGCGTTCAGCTCCTTGACAGTCATCTTGTTATGACCGAGGGTGAAGTTGGCACTCAGCACATAGTCCTTACCGCGAAGGATGTCGCCGTTGACGGTCAACTCCCAACCGTTGTTCTGAATCTTACCGATGTTCTGCTGCTGTTTGGTATAACCCGTTACGCTGGGGATGGGTGACTCGTAAAGCAGGTCACGCGTTGTGTTCCAATAGATTTCAGGCGTAATGCTCAGACGACCGCCGAACAACGAGATATCCAGTGCCAGGTTGCGGGTGACGGTGGTCTCCCACTTGATTTCCTTGTTAGGATATTTGCCTGGGGTGCTATAATACAGCTCACCATTGGCCGTCGTTGTTGAGGCAAACTCAGGACCGCCGGCATTGTTGGTGGTATAGAGGAAGCGCCACAGGTCGTCGCCGATGGCATTGTTACCGGCCAGACCGAAGGCAGCACGGAGCTTCAACTGGTCAATCCATTTTACGTCCTTCAGGAATTTCTCCTGATTGATGACCCAAGCACCTGAGACAGAGGGGAAGTAACCCCACTGGTGGCCGGGAGCGAACTTCGAGCTACCGTCGGCACGGAACGTAGCCGAGAGCAGGTAGCGGTGATTCCAGTTGTACGACACCTGTCCGAAGAACGATGCGGTACGGTTGGCCGATGAGCGCAGTGTATAGGTGTCCTGTGCATAGGGCTCACCGAGAGCCATGTTGTTCAGAGCCGTCTCTGCATCAATGCCAATATCAAAGAGGTGAGCAGTCTGCTTGTTCTCCTTATATTGTGTATGGTAGATTTCCTGACCCAGCAGGAACGAGAGGTTGTGCTCCTTGATGCTCATGTCGTAGCTGGCCGTGTTGGTCCAGGTGTACGACTCCACGGTACGGTTGGTCAGCGATGCCACGGGCTTCTGCTGGTGAACGGCTTTCTGGCCTTCGCTGGTCAGCCATCCCTGATAGCGCTGAGTGTCGCGGAACGAGATGTTGTAGTTGCCTTCCGAACGCAGTACCAGGCCCTTGATGGGCGTCCACTTCAGGGCGAACTGCTGGCTCAGCGTATAGGTATGCTTCTTCTGCGTGTTGGTGTTAATGTCACTGACAGGATTCGTCAGGTTGAAACGCTCTGCGTCAGCGGCATTCTCCATGATAGCGTAGTTACCCCATGAACGCAGACCAGCTGTAGGCTGATAGCGCAGCACGCGGTCCACCAGACCGCCGGAACCCAGGTTGGCACCACCGGCACCCTCGTCGCGACGATAGGTCAGCTTGGGGTTGTAAATCAGCTCCAGGTTCTTCGTAATCTTCGTGTTCAGTTTGAAGTTGACGTTGGTACGGCGAACGCCCGAGCCGAGGATGATACCCTTGTCTTCCGACTGTGTCAGCGAGAGGTTGAACTTGGTCGACTCAGAACCGCCGCCCACGGTGACGTTAGCTTGATAGCTCATAGGGTGGTTGCCCAGCACCTCGTCCTGCCAGTCGCTGGTCGGACGATTGTAGTACAAGGCGTTGTCCTTCGGGTTACCGAAGTCACCGCGGAAAGCCTTCTGCCAGCCGTCGCGTGCACCGCCGCCATTACTGGAGGCACGGTCGTACATCAGGTCGACAAACTGGCCGGTATTCATGATGTCCAGTGAACGGGCCAGTGAGGAAACGCTCAGACGGCCGTTGAAAGTGACCTGTACCTTACCTTCTTTGGCGCTCTTCGTGGTCACGATGACAACACCGTTACCACCCTTGGCACCGTAGATAGCGGTTAGGGATGCGTCCTTCAGCACGTCAATGCTGGCGATATCCGAGGGAGGAATATCGTTGATGTTGGGCACCTGGAAGCCATCGACGATGTACAGCGGCTCGTTGGAACCCGTCACCGACGTTGCACCACGCACGCGGATGTTGATGTCAGCACCAGGCTGACCGTCAGTCGTGGTAATCTGCACACCGGCAATCTTACCAGCCAGTGCCTCGGCAGCTGACGAAACCGGTACTACGGCCAGTTTGGCACCACTGATGGAACCGACGGAACCCGTCAGGTCCTTACGGGCCTTGCTGGTGTAACCCACGACCACCACCTCCTCCAGGGAGGCGTTGTCGTCCTGCAGCGTCACGTTCATGTTTCCGCTGGCAGTTACTTCCTGGGTAACCATGCCAATGTACGAAATGACAACAGTCTTCGAGTTCTGTAATTTCAGCGTGAAATTACCGTCGAAGTCGGTGACTGCTGCATTCTTGGCATTGCCCTTCTCAACTACGGTTGCGCCGATGACAGGTTCTCCCGTCGCGTCGACAACCGTACCCTTGGCAGTAGTCTGGGCCATGGCCTGACCGCACACCAAGAGCAGACACAATAAGAGTGTCGTTCGGAAAATACTCTTCATTTTAACAGACATAAATTAGTAGTTTTTAATTTGATTTAGTATAAACTGGTGCAAAAGTACGAAAAAAGATTAATATTACCAAAAGAAGATTACGTTTTTTTTCGAAAACGATTACGTGTTAATCTGACAATTTTTGGCATGCGGATGCCTCCATCACGTGAAAAAGTTGTTTACCTGTCAGTTTGGCAATTTCGAGCGGGAAAATAGTTGGGTTAATGATTATCAACCATTGTTTTGCAAAACTCTTCGGCCATATTGTTTAGGTTCACGCAGTCGGCGCGACTGATGTGACGCTTACCAGCATCATAAGGCCAAGGACTTAAGATCAGCACTCGACCAGCAGCGCAGGCATCAAAGAGCGCATCGGAGGGTTTGTAGTAATCGCGGAACCCATTGTCGGCAAGTAGGATGAAGGGATGCAGCTCGTTGATCAACACTTGCATCACCTGCTTTTCCTGCTGAGAGATGAATGGCGACACCATCACAACTCCCTTGCGAGCCTTCAGCACGCGGCTGTTCATATAGTCCCGAAGGGGCTGACTGTCACCGTGCTCTGCCGCCTTCACCCAAATGCTGCGTACATGCACCACATCATAATGTTCGGCATGCAGCAGGGCCACATTGCCCACGCCGTCAAAGCTGCGCCCACCTATCTCGATGCCCTGTTGCACCCTGAAGAAGCCCGGCATCAAGCGCTTTGTGGCCAACCGCTGAGGGTTCATCCGCACATAGTGCATCATCGCTTGCAGCTGACCGCGCCGTGACAACGGCCGAATAAACGGCCGTTCCGTGAAAATAGGAAAGGCCCAGCCGTTGTTCCACTCCCCAGTTGGCTTTCCTTGGTCTGTTGTCTTCCCTTGGTCTGCTGGCTTTCCTTGGTCTATTGTCTTCCCTTGGTCTGCAGGCTTTCCTTGGTCTATTGTCTTCCCTTGGTTTGTTGTCCCCGAATTTAATTCGGGGGAAACCACCAAAGTGTATGCCCGCCCCAACTTCTTCACACCTTGCCAGTATCCGCGTATCACGCTGCGTATGCTTGTGTCCATGACCCTTGTTACCCGAATGACGGCATGCAGGTGGTCGGGCATCAGGCAGAACTGGAAAATGTGAATGGCAGGATAGTGCTTGCACATCACATATAGTTCGTCAACAACGGCATTGCCCAATGCTGTGCGCTCCACTCGTGCCAGAGAGGGGTCGTTCTGAGGTATCACCAATGTGCCGAACAACGGTTGGCGCGACGGCACCGTCAGCGTAATATGATAAATGCCAACACCCCTCCATGCCGTACCCGGCTCCTGCCATTGCCATTGTTCTTCTGTCATATAGTAATCTTTTACCTTCATGTGAAGAGACTGCAAAGGTACGAAAATTACTTCATATATTAGCAAGTATTCCAGAAAAGATATATGCTATTTACAAACAATCATGTGGTCAAAGTGGTCATGGTCAAAATGGTCAAAATCAATCGGGAACCTCGGTTATTTGCTCACTATAAATAAATATTTTAATATTTATATTATAGTGTAGGATTTTGGCTGTTCGTTTTCGATTTTGACCAAATGACCAATTGACCAAATGACCGCGCATGAATCTTCTGTGTTTTGTCTTGTGGGGGAACTTGTGGATAGTAGTCAAAAGCCCTTACATTTGTAGAGTCAGATTGAAGCAGTGGTCAGGCGGTCTTTAAAGCAAAAAATTGCGAGATTTAAATCTAGCAATTGCGGGCATTAATGGTAGCAATTGTTTTCCTTAATAGTCCCGTTTGTCCTCGTTGACAATGAATAACGGGGAATTGGTAATGTTTATTTACAAAAAAATAGAGGATGCGTCCTTGACGTATCCTCTATTATGGTGTTGCTTACTTACTTCTGATATAGTTTCTGACCCTGAAGATTGTAACGAACGCCATTCTTCAGAATGACGACACGACCATTGCTGAGGTACTTGCGAACGCCCTTGTCAGCGGGAGAATCGCCAAGCGTTGGAGTGATGTCGGTGGTTTCTTGACGCTCGTAAGGACCGAGGTCGCGGGCAGTGCCAGTGATGTGACGTTTCAAGAAGGGAAAGTCTTCAACAAGCTGTTTCCACACCTGGCCGACATTGCTGGCAGCATCATCCTCGAAAGAGGCATTGCCCTTGTCAATCATCTTACTGTCTGACACCAGACGGGCAAACTTACGAGGCAGACCGCCATAGATGTCACGAGGCAGCATGGCATCGTCCTCGTCGAGCGAGAGATAGTCGTCGGCGCCCACGCCTGTCGTGAGATGACGGGTCCAGCCGTTCTTCTGCATGGGAGACGTCATACCATTGTAGTCGTCATAGCCCACGTCAATCTCCTGCTTACCGAGACATACATTGTTATAATACTTGGTATTGGCATCAGAGCCGCCACTTTCGAACATATAGTCGTAGCTGTTGTCGAAAGCCAGACAACCTACCAGCACATGACCGCCCTTATGGTTGTTGCAGTCGAAGCCCTTGACGGAGCTGCCCTGGTTATGACTGAAGGCGATGCAGTTAAAGACATAATGAATGCCCTTGGAAGAGCCTCCGGTGCCGTTGCCGCCCAGCTTGATGCCATTGCCATTGCCCGAGAACGACATAGAGCCGCTCTTGGTGATATAGTCCTTCACCCACTGGTGGTCGGAGGCAATACCCGCACTCCATGCCCAGCACTCTGCCAATACGACATCGTAATCGGTCTCGAAGAGATCCCAGGAGTCATCACTGTTATGCCAGGCACGACAGCGGATGAAGCGGTTGCCGATGCCATTGTGCATCTTGCAGGCAAAGCCATCGGCATCACTACCGTAGTTGGCATCGTAGTCGCAGTTGTGGTGTGAGTCACAGTCGATGATGTCGTTATAGGCACAATGGCTGCCATCGTTCTCGCTGACACCGGGGAAGGTGTCGCTGAACTTATGGCCAAAGCCCAACTGGATACCAGTATCAAGGTTATAGGAGAATTCGCAACGCTCAATGCGGTTGTGTGAGCCTTCCAGCTTGATGCCGTTGTCAGCTGCATGCGTGATGTGCAAGCCAAAGAGCCACCAATAGTTACCCGTCATCGTGATGCCACGGTCACCAACCATCTGGTCGTACAACTGATTGACGAAGTCGAAGACAGGCTTCTCGCCATCATAGCAACGGATGATGATGGGGTGTTCTGCCGTTCCACTATTCTTGATGCGAACAGTATATTTGCCGTCGCTTTGCTTCTTGGGATAGTACGTGCCGCCACGGCAGATGATATGGGTGCCTGGGGTAGCGGCGCTGATGGCTTGCTGCAGGTCGTTCCAAGGACGTTCGAGTGTGCCGTCACCATTGGGGTCGCCATCGGGAGCAATATAGATTTCCTTGGTGGCTGTGGGGAAGGGCTTGGTGGGAACCCAAGCACCCTCGGTGATATAGGTAGGGTCATCAATGGGAGGTTCGACTGTAGCAGACTTAATCACGACCTTAGTGACATAAGTATTGCTGGAACTGCCCACGAAACGGAAACGTACGTTGCTTGTACCGTCAAGATTTGTCTTGGTGCTGTAGCTCTTGGCTCCCGAGCCACCAGAAGAAATCTGGTCAAGCTGCTGCCATGTGCCACCGTCAACAGAGTAACTGATAGTCAGTTTGTTGCTGCCGCCAGAGCCCCAGTTAACAGCAATCTTGCCAGGGTCATCAATAGCAGGAGTGATGAGATAGGAAGAAGTGCCGCTGGTGAAGGTAAACTGCTTCACGACACTGTTCTCCTTGAGTTCCATCTTCAACGCCTTCCACTCACCAGAAGGAAGCGTCAGCGACTGTTCACTACTGGCGCCATACTTGGCCTTGGCCAGAGTGCTGAAGTCTTCTGTGATATCTGCTGCCTGGGCCACGAAGGCACAGAGCAGCAGCGTGATACACGATAGCAGTTTTTTCATCATCAGAATGTTATAAGATTAGTAAAGTTTCTGACCCTGGAGATTGTAATGAACGCCATTCTTCAGAATGACGACACGTCCTCGCTCTATCATCTTCACAGTGCACTCGTTGCCGTTGGCAGTCTTCAGCGTCGTGACAGTGGTAGCAGAGGTATCAGGCACACGGACATACATGTCGTAAACTCGGGCACCGCCACCAGAAGCGGCATTCAACAGTTCGATGGTACGAATCTGCTTGGCCACCTCTTCACTGATGCCAGCCACCTGAATCATATCCCACTCCAACAGGGTGGTCTTCTTCAGTTTGCCTGTAGAGTAGGAGCCAGACTGACCATTGGCCAGTGTCCACTTGATATTGAAGGTTCGGTCACCTGTAAAGTGGAGGTTAATCTTCAGCTGCAGCACACCATCAGCCAGATGCCAACGGATACCACCATTGTTCTTGCCGATATCAAAACCGCCTTTGGTGCATCCACTAGGAACGTTGCCGTTGCTCTCCGTCTTCTCAGGATCGTAGGACGTGGTATTGCTGCTGCCAGGAATCATCTCCAGCACGCCTTGCAGGTCGACAGGCAGTGCGTCCCAAGCATCCTGGAAGTGATACCAGTCGCCCGTAAGCACCCGAAAGGGAGTCACCAGCACAATGCTGCCCGTAGTGGTGTAGGGCTTCACGCCTTCTGCCTCGTTACCTGTGGCGGTGAGCTTGAAGGTACAACTCGTCTGAGGTGTACCACTGATGGTCACCGTATGGCTGGCAGCATCGAAGACGTAGGAAAGCCCTGCGCAGAGTCCCTCAACGACCACATCTGTAGCGACGTTGTTCAGCTCATAGACGATATCAACAATAGGCTGCCCTTCTACAATCTCTTGTGAGGAGTTGGCTGTCTTGCACTTCACCTCAATCTTATCAGGGATGACGTATGGAACAGGTTGGCCGTCCAACTCGAAGGCTCCGAACTCAGGAGCATCATCATTATAAGGAATATAGATGTCGTCGGCTGTGATATACTCGTTCAGTCCCTCGATATAAGAAAGGCATTCTGCTTCCGTCATCTTGCGCTTGGGGGTGAATCCGATAACTGGCATACCCTTATCCTTGAAGATGCTGCCGGGTTTCAGGCGGGCAAAGTTATTGTTGGGCAACGAACCGTCAGGTTCACGGTCGGCCTTGAAGTCAGCGACAGACAATGACAGGAACTCGCCGCTGTGGTTTTGTGTCTCAGGAGTATAGGAACCAGCATCAGGCTTGTAGCTTTCCTTGATAGGACTACAGCCGTCGATTTCAATCCATGAATTGAACGTCGTGCCGGCAGTAGGATCCTGATAGCCTGATTTATCGGGCGACAGAAACTCGTGGTTACCTATCTTTCTGCCACTCTTAGTTGCCGTAGCACCCCATCCTATACAGTTGTGGATATCCATCGTGCCATATTTGAACTCTGTGGGAAAGCGGTAGTTGTACTCATTGCCCCAGGCCACACAGTTGAAGATATACATGCCCTCGTATGCATTGTTCTGGTCGAAGCCCTTGTGCAGGTTCTCGAAGGCTACACAGTTGGTAATCACATGGGCACCCACCGAATGGTCGAAGTCAGCACCTCCGGCAGAGCCACCACCACCGAGTTTGAAGCCATTGCCGTTCTTTCCTTCGCCGCCATTAGGCAGATATCCTGCATGCCATGCCCAGCAGTAGTTGATGACCACTGGATGATAGGTCATGTAGAGGTCCCAGTTGTCATCAGAGTTCGTCCACGCACGACAGCCATGAAACTCTGTGCCAGGTCCTGGGAAGAGCTTCACGGCAAAGCCGTCGGCATCACCACCGTCATCACTGCCGCTATACGACTTCGTATCAGCGTTCTCGTAGGAGTCACAGTTGATGACCTTGTTGTATCGGCAATAGCTGAAATTGGGGTTAAAGGCTGGTTTGCCACTGATGGGAAACGACTTGGTCTCCTCAATGGAGAAGTCCTTGAACATACCAATCTGCAGACCTGTGTCGTTATTCCAACGGAAAGTACAACGCTCCACGATGTTGTAAGAGCCTTCCATCTTCATACCATTGTCCTTGGCATTCTGCAGCACCAAACCGTAGAAGGTCCAGTAGTTGGCCTCGTGGTTGACATAGATACAACGTGACTGCTTGAATTCTATCTCTGACGAAGGATTCATGTTCGTGCCGTCGATGATCACCTTGCCAACGGCATCCTCCGGCCAGGCGCGCAGTTCACAACGGAGATCAGGATTGGTATTCAGTGCAGGAATCTTGATACGCTTGGTAATCATGTAGGTACCCTCATGTACCAAGATACGATCGCCAGGCTGCACGATTTCCATGGCCTTGTCGATGGTTAGCAACGGAGCATCCTGCGTACCCTCATTCTTGTTGTCGCCATTAGTGGCTACATGGATATCATGAGCCGAAACTGGCATCACTGTCAATACCCCCACACACAGAATGGTCGCTGTTTTCTTTAGTAGTTGTAGTTTTTTCATCATTCGTAGTTTTTGTTTCTGCCCACAAAAGTATATATAAGAGGATGCGTCAAAGGGCGCATCCTCTCGTTAGGTGTTATGATCTACAGTGTCAGCCGTTTACTCCTGCTTGAAGCCATAGCCGTTGGTGAAGCCACCGTTGGCGAGGACGTTCGGGGTGAAGGGCCACAGGTAGATGGGAGCCTTCACGTAGCCGTAGTCCAGGAACAGGTACTTCAGGTACTCGTCCTCGGCCTTGACCAGGTCGACAGCCCAGTTGGTCTTCTTGTAGCCATCGGCCTCGAGGGCTGCAATCTCGTCTGCAGAGAGTTTCTTGAAGAGACCCTTGATGGCGAGGTTGGGCTTGTAGTCGTCGGGGATGGCCAGACCGAACTTGCTCCAGTCGTTGTTGACGCCACGCCAGCCGGGATAGAGTACGGGGTCGTCCTCTTTGCCAGCCGGGCACTGCTCGGTGAGGCGATGGCCTACCTCGACCTTGCCGTCGACATACTTGGTCCAGATGTACTCAGAGATGGTGTTGCCATTGTCAAAGGTGTAGTAGCCGTTGGCCTTCAGGCCCTCGAACATCTGCTTGGTCAGGTCCTTGATGTACTTGATCTTAGCAGGCAGCAGACCAGTGCGGATGAGCGTCCAGCGACGGTCGCCCTCGCCGGCAAACTCGAAGCCGCGCTCCTGGATGATGGCATTGAGCAGCGAGCCTTCCTTCGAAATGAAGGCATCGGTCTTGGCAGCAGAAGCCGAACCGAAGGCACGGTTGCGGATGATGTCGAGGTACTGACGGGCTGCGCTTTGTTCGCCCAGCACGGCACAAGCCTCTGCATAGCCGAGGTAGATTTCAGACATGCGCATGTAGGGACCATTGATGCCCGACTTACGCTGGTTGGCCACCCAGGGGTTGTCCTGACGGGCCTCGTCCCACTTGTTGTAGGCGATGCCGCCGCCCTTGCCCTGCGAACCGGGCGTGAAGGGCAGGATAATCTCGGTACCGTCGGCGCCCTTGGTGCCCGTCACCGTGCAGCTGACGTCACGACGCATGTCGGCAGGGTCGAACACGCCATAGTAGAAGGCGGGGTTGATACGTCCCTGACCGTAGTTCTTACAGGGATAGTTGTTCTTTGAACCACCGGTAGTCGGACGGCCGAAAGAGTAGGGGCGTGCATCGTTGCCGCCACCCTGTGCGATGGAGTATTCATAGATGCTCTCGTCGGCAAACTCGTCGTCGGCACCGTGCATCTGCTGGAAGAACACCTGGTAGGGGTTGGGGACGCTGCGCGAGTCAGTGGTGATGAACTTGGCAGAGCCGGAATTGTCGATGACGGCCTTGAAATATTTCTGAGCCAGCTGGTAGTACTTCTGCCAGTCGCTGCGGCGGGCATAGGTAGCTCCGTTGTTCTCAGTGCTGTTAGGGAAGTTCTCGAAGGTCAGCGCATTGCCCTGTCCGTCGACACGCTTGATGTCGCCGCGACGGGTCTGGTAGCCGCCAGCTTCGAGAGCCATACGACCGATGAGTCCCTCAACGTAGGTACGAGAGAAGTAGTTTTTACCCGTCACGCCTGGGATGGAGCCTACGCGATACATCACGGGAGCAGCCTGCTGCAGTTCTGCGAGCACCACGTCGTAGATGGAGTCGCGGCCTACGAGACCGTCGTGGTCGGTGAGCTTACCGCTGATATAGGGTACATCGCCGAAGTACTTGATGAGCTCGCGATAGGCCGTGGCACGCAGGGCTACTGCCTCACCGTAGAGCTGACCCATGGTGTTCTCCACACCGGCCTCAATCATCTCCTCGAAGCCCTCGGCGCCCTCGATAGACGAAGCGACGATGCTGGCCTTGGTGATGACGGCGTAGAGTGAAGCGTAGGTGTCGTTCTCCTTCTGATAGCTCAGCAGGGTGTACTCGCCAGCGTAGTTACCGTCCTGATAGAAACACTCGGGATAGTGACGGCCAGGCTGGTTGGAGAAGTTCTCCGGGTGGCGCTCAATGTCGGAACCT
Organism: uncultured Prevotellaceae bacterium; assembly: GCA_902765585.1. GTDB lineage: Bacteria > Bacteroidota > Bacteroidia > Bacteroidales > Bacteroidaceae > Prevotella. The sequence continues at coordinate 3,812 of CACXAG010000026.1, read as the reverse complement.
GCCACGTCGGCAGCATAGAATAGTCCGTCACCGAACACCTTGTTCTGGGCAGCGTCAGTCCATGAGCTGTAAGCACCCTCCAGTGCGGCACGTGCCGTCTCATTGGTAGAGAACACGAAGGCGGCATCTGCCTTGGAGGGGGTGTCGGTCTCTAAGTAGCCATCGCACGATGTCAGCGCTACGCTAAATAATAAAGAAAAAATAATAATGAATAAACCTATCGGTTGTCTTCCATATCTATTGGTATTCATAATCGTGGTCTTTTTTTTATTTTATATTTTTTATTTTTTTATTTAGGGCTTCAGCCCGCATTAGAATGCAACGTTAAGACCAAAAGTGAATGTTCTGGCGCGCGGATAGGCGTTCCAGTCGTAGTTGGGAGTGGGGAAGCCGTTGTTGCCTCCGGGACGAGTGTTCACGTCGGGGTCGCTGCCGTCGTAGCCAGTGAGACAGAAGAGGTTACCGCCCGTGAAGTAGACGCGCAGGTTGGAGATACCTACCCTCTTGGTAAGATTTCTCGGCAGGGTGTAGCCGATGGTCAGGGTGTTCAGGCGCAGGTAAGAAGCGTCCTCGATGAACTCAGAGTTGACCAGACCGTACTCGTAGTAGGGCAGTGCGTACTTGGCACCGGCATTCAGGTTAGCCAGGGCAGCAGGTTCGGTAACGGCCACGAGGTTGCCAGAAGCGTCGACATCGTACATCTTCCAGCAGTCGCTGACGATGGCCAGGCGGTTCCAGCCGAAGCTGGTGTCCTTGTTACCCATCATCGAGTGCATGGCGTTGGCGTTGTAGACATCGCCACCAATCTGATAGGCAAAGCCTGCCGAGAAGTCGAAGTCCTTCCAGTTGGCATTGAGGTTGATACCACCCGTGTGCTGAGGCATGGTGTGGCCAACGACGCAGGCGTCCTCCTCGGTGATGACACCGTTCTTGTCAGTATCCTGGAACTTGACCATACCCGGGCGAGCAATTTGAGTGGCATTGCCGTCCTCATCGGTGGGAACGGGATAAGCCTTCAGATAGCCGTCAGCATAGTTGGTGACGTTGCTACCCATGTCGGGGACACCGGGCTTCAGTTTCCATACACCATTCTCAAAGGTGAAGTCGTCGACGGTATAGAAACCGGCGCTCTGGTAGCCCCAGATGGTACCAACGGGCTCACCCTCGCGGATGATGTAGTCGTTGTACGGGCGCTTCATGGATGAACCCCAGTTGGTATTGGTGTCGGCATTGACGCCCTCAATCACCTTCTCAACATTGTTCTTGTTATAGTTGTAAGTAGCATTGACGCTCAGGTTGAAGTCCTTCGAACGGACAATCTCGTAGAAGATGGAGAACTCAATACCCTTGTTCGAGGTCTCACCGACGTTCTGGTACTGATAGCTGTGACCGGTAGACTCGGCAACGGGCACGCGCATCAGGATGTCCTTCGTCGTGTTCCAGTAGAACTCGATGCTACCACGCAGCTTGCCATTCCAGAAACCGTAGTCGATACCGATGTTACGGCTGATGGTGGTCTCCCACTTCAGGTCGGGGTTAGCCAGCACGGCACCCGGCGAGAAGGTTACCTTGCGGACACCGTTAGTCCAGACCACGGAAGGAACCCAGTATTCTTTCCACAGCGAAGCGTCGATGTTGTCGTTACCAGAGGTACCGTACGACAGACGCAGCTTCAGGTTGTCCAGCCAATCCTTAGCAGAGGCCATGAACGGCTCGTCGTTGATACGCCAAGCGAAAGCACCTGCGGGGAAGTAGCCCCAGTGGTGGTTGGGAGCAAAGTTCGAGCTACCGTCGGCACGGAACGTAGCGGTGAAGAGGTAGCGGCCCAGGTAGTTGTAGTTCGCACGACCGAACCAAGACAGCGTGTGCTTGGGGTCGCCGATGGTATAGCTCATGTCGGAAGCCTGCTGGGTCTGGTCGAGGTATTTCTCGTCCATATTATACATGTTGAACATACCGAAGGCACGCTCCTGGCTGAAAGCAGAAGGATAGCCGGCACCGGTCATGCTACTGCTGTTAGACTTGGAGGACAGCACCTCATTACCAGCGAGGAACGACAGGTTGTGGTCTTCACCCAAGCCCTGTACCTCGTAGTTCAGCGTGGTGGCCCAACGCACGTTATAGCCGTCGGCCTGCGAGAGGGTAGCCTGGTTGTAAGGCTTCTCCGACTGACCGCCGTCCCAGCCTTCCGTCTTGGTCCAGTTGCGGCTCAGCGAGAGCTCCGTCTTGGCGATGAGTCCCTTGAGGACATTCCATGTCAGGGTTCCCATACCGCTGATGCGCTGACGATTGCGGACGCTGGTGTAGTTGTCGATGATAGCCAGTGGATTATACACATCCTCCACGCTGGCGCTACCCATACCCAGGTCAGCAGGATCGCCCGAACCTAACGGATTGTCAATGGGACGGTAGCCGTAGACGGAATTACCGGCAGCATAGTCGAACTTGTCGCCTTTGAACTGCATCTCGCCGTAGCGAAGGTCAGCGTCGAAGGTCAGGTCCTTGTTGATCTTCTGCGAAATCTTGAAGTTGGCACCCCAGCGCTTGAAACCAGTCTGGATGCGGTTACCCTTGTCGTAGTTGTAGTTGATGCTGGCATAGTACTTCGTGCTCTGGTTACCACCGGTCAGCGACAGGTCGTGGTTCCATGCATGGGCGGTCTCCATCACGTCGTCTACATAGTTGTGAACACCGACGTTCTTGTAGTCGTTCAGGTGGTTGCCATTCTCGCTGCCAAGACCGAAGTAGCTGGCTACACCCTTGCCGTAGCTCTCACCGTAGGCAGTAGCATAGCTCCAGTTATGCAGGGCATAGTCGTAGGCGTTCTGCACGTCGGGGGTATAGGTCGACTTCTTAATCTGGTAGTACATGTTGTACTTCACCTTGGCCTTGCCTTCACCCTTCGAACCCTTGGTGGTGATGAGGATAACACCGTTGGCACCGCGGGCACCGTAGATGGCCGTGGAGGCAGCATCCTTCAGCACGTCGATGGTCTCGATGTTGTCGGCAGGAATGTCTTCAATGGTACTCACCTGCACACCGTCGACGATGTAGAGGGGGTCGTTGCTCTGGGTGATAGAACCACCGCCACGCACGCGGATGTTCATCGTAGCACCAGGACGGCCGTCCTGAGAGGTGACGCTGACACCAGGCAGCTGACCCTGCAGGGCCTGAGCAATGTTCGACACAGGATTCTTGGCCAGTGTCTCACCGCTCACCGATGCCACGGCACCGGTCAGGTCGCGGCGCTTCATCGTGCCGTAACCCACCACGACGACGTCTTCCAGTGTGGTGTTGTCTTCTTCCAGCGTGACGTTCATGTTGCCTGAACCCTTCACAGTCTGTGGCTTGTAGCCGACGTATGAAAATTTGATGTCAGAGCCGGCAGGAGCATTGACTGAGAAATTACCGTCAATGTCGGTCACCGTTCCCTGGCCGTTACCAAAGGTAACGCTCACACCAATCAGAGGTTCGCCAGTCTTGTCCTTGACGGTACCCTTGATTGCATTTTGGGCGAAGCCCATTAGCCAGAATGCGCACAGCATCATGACTAAGAGTAGTCTTCTCTTTTGCATGTTAATAATTGTTTTGATGATGATTATTTTATATAATATATTAGTAGCACTTTGATTCTTTCTGCAAAGGTACGTAGAATTGCTAAAATATCCAAAATAAATACAATAATAATGTCGTAAACGTTTACGCATAGCCACAAAAAGAAAGCGGGAAGCCTGCGCCTCCCGCCTTCAAATATAATAAGGTGTGTTTTACTTCACCACGACCTTACGGCCATTGATGATGTAGATACCCTT
>CACXAG010000025.1 GCA_902765585.1 uncultured Prevotellaceae bacterium | reverse complement strand
CGCAGTTTTTCCGTAGGGAGCAAACTCTGATTCCGTAGGCTGCAAACTCCCAGTCCGTGCCGTCGGACTGATGGTTTGTATTAAGCATCGTTTGATGTCTACATGCTGACGTGTAATGTTGACACTATCTGTTGTGGTGATACCTGTGTGGAAGAGTGTAGGGTCAGTGAGGGGTGAGTGTAGGGTCAAGACCACCCTACACTCATCATGAGGCCTTTGTACAAGGGCGTTTCAGCCTATTAGAGTGTAGGGTGTAGGCTAAATCGATAAAAAAGCTTTTTCTGAAGGAATCTCTACTCTGCCATCACTCTGCTTCTATACATACTCATGAGTTTAGGTAGAGTATAGGTAAAGTATAGGTGAAGCGAGTGAAAAGCTCAAATAAATTTGGCTTTTCTCTCGTTTTTTCGTAACTTTGCCATCAAAGATGGCGAACTTACTCCGTCTCTGCATAAAAAAGATTAAAATCTTTTGTTCTGCTCTCGACTTTTCGTAACTTTGCACGCAAAATCGTAACACAGCAAAATATTATTAGTAATGTACACACGTTTGACAGCTGCAGAGGCTGCAGCACTGATTAAGAATGGCGATCATATCGCGATGAGTGGCTTTACACCCGCTGGTGTGGCCAAGGCAACAACCAAGGAACTGGCTAAGATAGCCGTGGCTGAGCATGAGGCTGGCCGCGAGTTTAAGGTAGCCATCTTCACCGGTGCCTCTACCGGACAGAGTACTGACGGCGACCTGGCTAACGCACAGGCTATCCTCTATCGTGCTCCCTACACCACTAACCCTGACTTCCGCAAGCACGTCAACATGGGCGAGATTCCCTACAACGACCTGCACCTGAGCCACATGGCACAGGAGCTGCGCTATGGTTTCTATGGCGACGTGGACTGGGCTATCCTGGAGGTCTGCGACATTGAGGAGGTTGGCAACGACTATCACGTCTTCCTGACTGCCGCTGGTGGCATCTCGCCCACTGCAGCCCGTCTGGCCAAGCACGTCATCCTGGAGCTGAACAGCTTCCACAACCCCAACGCCAAGTTCATCCACGACGTCTACGAGCCGCTGGATCCCCCTTACCGCAAGGCTATCCCCATCGAGCATGTAGGCGACCGCATTGGTGTGCCCTACGTCTCTATTCCCAAGGATAAGGTGGCAGGTGTCGTGGAGTGCAACATCCCTGACGAAGCCCGTGCCTTCAAGGACAGTGACCCCGTGACTGACAAGATTGGCTACCTGACTGCTGAGTTCCTGGTTGACGAGATGCACAAGGGCCGCATTCCCAAGGAGTTCCTGCCCCTGCAGAGCGGCGTAGGCTCGACGGCCAACGCCATCCTCGGCGCCTTAGGCCAGGACAAGCACGTGCCCGACTTCAACATCTATACCGAAGTGCTGCAGGACAGCGTGGTAGGCATGATGCTCGACGGACGTGTGAAGGACGCTTCAGCCTGCTCGCTGACCGTCTCGAACGAGTGCCTGATGCAGGTCTACGACAACATGGACTACTTCAAGAGCCACCTGACGCTGCGCCAGAGCGAAATCTCGAACTCGCCTGAAATCATCCGCCGCTTAGGTGTCATCGCCATCAATACCGCCATTGAGGCCGACCTCTATGGCAACGTCAACTCCACGCACATCAGCGGCACGAAGATGATGAACGGTATCGGTGGCTCGGGCGACTTCATCCGCAACGCCTACCTGTCTATCTTCACCTGTCCGTCAGTGGCCAAGGGTGGCGTCATCAGCTCTATCGTTCCTTTTGTTTCTCATCAGGACTCGTCAGAGCACGACGTCAACATCATCGTCACCGAGCAGGGTATTGCCGACCTTCGTGGAAAGGGCCCCATCCAGCGTGCAGAGTGCATCATCGAGAACTGCGCACATCCTGACTACAAGCAGCTGCTCTGGGATTACCTGAAGATTGCCAAGATGGGTCAGACCCGCCACAACCTGCCCGCTGCCTTCGCCATGCACGACACGCTGGCTCGCAAGGGCGACATGAAGCTGACAGACTTTGCAGAATACGTCAAATAAATTAAAGATTAAAGATTAAACATTAAATATTGAACGTTGAACGTTGAATAAGATTCCTATACCACAAGGAGCGCACGAGGTGCTGTTGCATGCTTGCTGCGCTCCTTGTTCGTCTGCCATCGTCGAGTGGATGCTGCAAAACGGCGTCCGCCCGACTATTTATTACTACAATCCCAACATCTGGCCCCGCGAAGAGTACGACATCCGCAAGGCTGAAAGCAAGCGTCACGCTGAGAGCCTCGGCATCCGATGGATTGACGGTGACTACGACCACGAACAGTGGCGCTGCGACGTGCAGGGACTGGAGGGCGAACCTGAGCGCGGCAGCCGCTGCAGCCTGTGCTTCCGACTGCGTCTGACGGCAGCGGCCCAGGAAGCTCGTCGCCAGGGGCTGCGCTTCTTCACCACCACATTAGCCTCGTCGCGCTGGAAGAGCATCGAGCAGATTACCGCTGCCGGACTGGCTGCCCAGCAAGCGGTGGAGGGCACGGAGTTCTGGGCACAGAACTGGCGCAAGGGCGGGCTCTATGAGCGTCGCAACCAGCTGCTCAAGGAGTACCAGTTCTACAACCAGCAGTACTGCGGCTGCGAATATTCCGTCAGAGATACTGCATCAGCACGTCCCACACAGCCACAATGTGACAGATAGAACCCGCCAACACAAAGAAGTGGAACACAGAGTGCATGTAGCGCTTCCGATGAAAGGAGTAGAAGACAGCACCTGTGATATAGGCTACACCCTCTGCGACAATCCAGATGAAAGCAGCCGTAGACACAGAGTCTATCAAAGGCTTGAGGGCCACCAGCACACAGAGTCCCATGCCAATAAAACAGAACGTCTCCACGTTGGAGTGCTCTTTCAGCCGGATAAAACTGATGATGGTTCCTGCGATGGCACACAGCCATACGAAGATAAAGAGTGCCCACCCCCAATAGCCTTGGGTGCGTAGGGCCACCAGCGTCAATGGCGAATACGAGCCAGCGATATGCCAGTAGATGGCAGCATGGTCCCACTTGCGCAGCCGCTCCTTCCACTTCGACCGACGGGGCAGTGCGTGATATATCGTAGAAGCCACATACGAACCCAACATGCCGAACAAATAGAGACACACCCCTAAACGTGCCCAAGGATTGTCACCCTTGAACGACATCCAGAGGAACACCACGCCAAATGCCACACCCAGCAGAATGCCGCCAGCGTGCGACCATGAGTTCAATAATTCCTCCCTATGCGTGTACCTAATAGCCATAGCGGCTGCAAAAGTACAAAAAAGTTCATAGTTCATAGTTCATAGTTCAAAGTTATTTTTATAAAAATATGTTAATGCGCAGAAACTATAAACTATAAACTATGAACTATGAACTAGAAAATGAGTACCTTTGTGCCCAAATTAACAAAAAGAAGACTATCATGGCATTAACAATCAACGAAATACAAGACGAGATTATCGACGAGTTCGCTGGCTTCGACGACTGGATGGACAAGTATCAGCTACTCATCGACCTGGGCAACGAGCAGGAGCCTTTGGACGAACAATACAAGACGGAGAGCAACCTGATAGACGGCTGTCAGAGCCGTGTCTGGCTGCAGGCTGACTATGAAGACGGCATTGTCCGCTTCACAGCTGAGAGCGACGCCCTCATCGTCAAAGGCATCGTGGCCCTGCTCATCCGCGTACTCTCCGGCCATACGCCACAGGAGATTCTGGATGCCGACCTGTATTTCATCGACGAGATAGGCCTGAAGGAGCACCTCTCCCCCACTCGTTCCAACGGTCTGCTGGCTATGGTCAAGCAGATGCGCATGTATGCCCTGGCCTTCTCAGCCAAGTAATGGTCATTCGTAACCCGTCGTCTATGAATATCAAACGTTTTATTTCTATTATCTTGTTTTGCGCTGTTACGATGGACGCAGCTGCACAGTCCGACGTCACCAACAGCCTGGAGAACGATAGCATTGTCAAAAAGGAGAGTCTGGGGAAGCGCCTGAACCAGAAGCTCAGCAACAAGTACTACTCGACGAAGTACGACACGAACTATGTGGTCCGACCAAAGGAAAAGTGGCTGCTGAGGGCTATGGTCAACATGACGGGCAACCACATCCACGCCAAGGGTACGGTGAACGATGTCTGGTCGAAATACGATCTGCATACCAAGAGGAATACCACCGTCGGCTTAGAGGTGAACTACTGCGACATTGCCGTTTCGCTGTCGCTCAATCCCGCCAAGATGCGAGGCGACTACGACGACTATGAGTTCAATTTCGAATACCATGGCAATCAGCTCAGCTTCGACATCAACTACCAGCGAGCCACGTCGCTGACGGGTGACATGAAGTTGGGCGACATCGACCACTTGGACGAAGAGGGGTTGCGCATGAACATCGTCAACGTGGCAGCCTATTACAGCTTCAACCACCGCCGTTTCTCCTTCCCTGCAGCCTTGTACCAGAACTACTACCAGCGACGTTCGGCTGGCTCGTGGTTGGCTGGTGCCAGTTTTCAGGGCGGTAGCATCCGGACCACTGACGCGCTGGCTGAGCGCAGCCCGCAGGCCCCCGACGTCCACCTCACCTTTGCCAACTTTGCCCTGGGCGGTGGCTATGGCTACAACCTCGTGCTCGGCAAGCACTCGCAGTGGCTGCTCCACCTCTCCTTCATGCCCAACTTCGTGGTTTACAAGCACAACACGCTTGAGCTCCGTTCCGCTGCCGAACGCGCGCAAGGCATGGACTATCATGAGAAGCGTGACCACGGTCTTTGCTTCAACATGATCTTCAACGAGCGAGCCTCCGTGGTCTACCACTTCACGCCACGCATCAACGCTGGTGCCTCGTTCATGATGAGCAACTCCATCTATGACAAGGGCGACATCACTCTCAACCAGAACAAGTTGCATGGCCGTGCCTTTATCGGCGTAAGGCTATAGCCTTCTATCTACCAGATACATACCTAACAGGATGAGCAGAGTGCCAAGAATGAACCACGAGGTAATCTGCTCGTCCAGGATGCACCAGGCAAAGACGATGGTGGTGACGGGGTTCAGGTAGACATAGTTGGTGGCGATAACGGCACCTAACTGCTTCAGCGCCCAGTTCCACGCCAAGAAACACAGCATGGAAGCTACGCATCCCAAGAACAACAGATTCCACATTAATTCGGGCTGGTCCAACAGCAGATGGACATTCAGCTCAGGATGCACTATTAAATAAGGTATCATCGACACAAGGCCGTAGAAGAACACCTTGCGGGTGACGAATACCGTATCGTAGCGGATATTGGCTGGTATCATGAGCAGGCTGTAGAACGCCCAACAGAGACAGGCGGCAAAGGCCAGCGCATCGCCAAGTGGCGAGAGGTGAAGGACGAAATGGCCGTTCATGACCACCACCACGACACCTGCCGCTGCCATCAGCGTGCCGACAGTCTGCAAGCGGTTGAGCCGCTGTGACCTGAAGAAGAGTCCGATGATGGCCGAGGCAAAGAGTGGACAAAGGCTGACGATGATGCTGGTATTGGTGGTTGTGGTGTAGTTCATGGCGGAGTTTTCAGTCAGGAAGTAGAGCGAGCCACCCGTCACGCCCAGTGCCACCATCAGCAGTTCGTCCTGCCAGCAATTAGACAGCCAGCGGATTCCCCTCACAAGGCTGTAGCCCAACAGCAGCAGGTAGGCAATGATGAATCGCAGGATGAATATCTGAGCCGGTGTCAGTCCGCCAAGCAGCAATAACTTGGTGCAGACAAACGTCGTCCCCCAAATGGCGACCACCAGAAAGGCTACAAGATGAGGCAGAAATCGTTTCATATTAGTTTAGTTGATGATGCAAAATTACAAAATTCGGTACAGATAATCGAAAGGAACTCGAATAAATGTACGAGAATTAACACCTTTTATCCCCAAAGCAACTGCTTCACACTGTTAACCTGCACACTTGTCTTCATATTAGATTAATAATTGAAACTTTTATATTTAACATTTTCTTTGTGATACGAAAAAGGCTGGCAGTTTACGCAACCACCAGCCAAAATTATAAGAATAAAAAGATTGTGCTTATTCAATATAACCCATTTTCTTCAGCCAAATAGGGAAAAAGTAGTCATAGACATAATACTCATTACGGTCATACGTGATAAAATCTTTCTCCATCAACCCCCTGACTGCTGAAACAACAGAACTTGAAGATACAAGACGGTATTTACGTACGAATTGACCACTGGAGATGTTTTTTGCCCGTCCTTCTACCGCTATCGCCAATATAGCCATTTATTTATGTATCACGGCTGCAAAGTTAGGCATTTTTTTGAAATTATCAAAAGTTTGATAATCAAAAGTTTGATAATTTCGTATAATTGGCAAATCTTTACCGCATTCTTTCAACAACAACAGGAGGATCGTAGTTGGCAGATGACGGTAAGGAGAAATCGAAGATCCCCATGCCATAGAAAAGGAGCACAAATACCGCCACCAGCACTAAGCTGCCAATCTGTCTGCCATCACGTCGTGAAACTGTGTCTCGCCGTTACCGAGGCCGCATGTCCCCTTTTCCAGGCTATATTGTGAACTTTGTTTATAAAGTATTTTTGCATTTCTTACACTTAAAACTGACATTGCAAGAAAAAAATTTAGTTCTTGTATTAAACCTTTTACTTAGATGAGCGTCAAAAGGATAGAAACAAGTAAACAAAATCAGGATAACAAACAAAAAATTAAGAAAGGAACAAATGATGAAAAAGATTGTTTTGACAGTAGTTGCCGCAATGGCATTCTCGTTCAGCTTTGCTGGAACAAAGGTTAAGAATGTTGACAAACGTTTCGACATGAGTTGTGACATTTACCGTCTGTCGGAGGTGCTCGAATTGGATGAGTGGCAGATGGATGCCGTTGAAGAGATTCAAGACAACTTCAGCAACGAGATGCTATCACTGGCCTCTGTGAAGGGGCTTAAGCAAAGACACATGATTCACGAGGCTGTTAGAAAGGATGCCCACCAGATGAGGCGCGTACTCAACGACAAGCAGTTTGGCACCTACATGCGCATACTGGCAGTGACACTTCGTAACAGAAAAATTTAGATGGTTAGCGTCAGGACAGCGGAAGCGTCATGACAAAGCGCGCACCAGGGGTATAGGTGGTGTCGAGGATGATATCTCCACCCAGACGGCGGGCCAGCGAACGGGCAACGGTAAGACCGATGCCCGTTCCGTCGTAATAGGAGTCAAGCTGTACAAACTCCTCAAAGATGTGGTCGGCTTCCGTCGCAGGGATGCCGATGCCATTGTCCTCGACGATGAAGTACAGGAAGCGGTCCTTCACTTCCAGCCTGAGAGTGGCCTGATGCTTGTCGTCGGGTACGTCGTCATGGGCATGGGCTTCAGCTGGTTTGGTGAATTTGCGGGCATTGTCGAGGACAAGCGAGAGCGCCCGTACTGCCGACGTCTGGTTGGTGGTGAGCACGACGGTCTCAGCCTCTGGAGTGATGTCTATGTTGAAATGGAGGTGGGAAGCCGTAGTGATGCCGCTGGCGTCAGCAGCCTCGACGGCTATCTGTATGGCAGGCGCCTGGTCGTTACAATCAATGACGGCCTGGCTGTTGGCATCGCTCAGTTCCAGCATCTTGTTGACCAGCCCTGTTATGCGCTCGGTGTTTTCCAGAATCTGACGGTTGATGTCGGCCTTCGTGTTGTCATCGAGTTCCAGTCCAGATGTGGTGACGACCTGCGTAAAGCCAGAGAGAATGTTGAGGGGTGTGCGTATTTCGTGGGAAATCTGCTGGATGAACTCCGACTTCATCTTTGACGACTCCTCAGCCTTCAGGCGGGCTATGTCGAGTTTGCGGTTGGTTTCTTCCAACTCGCGGCACGTCTCCTCTAACCTATCGTAAAGCATCAGCGACTCCTGATAGCCCTCCGACATGCTGTCGAAGTTTTCTGCCAGCCGCTGATAGTCGTCGCGCAACTTATCCAACTCCTGTTGCAGTTGCTCTTCACGGGTCATGAAACAATAACCAATAACCGTTAAACAATAACCGTTATTTCTGCTCGACGGTCATGAACTTGGTGAAACCTGTCATCTGCAATACTTTGTAGATGGCGGGGTTCACGTTGATTATCTTGAACTGTCCGTTGCCCTTCATGATGGTACGCATGGTCTTTTGGATGATACGCAGTCCAGAGCTGGCCATGAAGGTCAGGTCTGCGCAATCCATTACCAGATTGACACCGGCCTCCTGCAGTGCGGGCTGGATGTCTTTCTCAAACTCATCGGCATTCATCGTGTCAATGCGGCTACCAGTCTTGATAATTGTCTTACCGCCTTCCTTGAAAATCTGTGTCATATCTAATTTCTCCTATAACTTCTTTTTCATAACAACCACGTTCATACCATTCAGACGTTGGTAGGTCACCTGGTCCATGATGTTCTTGACAATGAATATTCCCATACCGCCCAGCTGGCGCTCTGCAGGGTTGACGTCCGTGTCCAGGTCACCCTTCGCAGTGGGGTCAAACTCGATGCCGTGGTCGGACAGTGTCAGGGTTATCTCCTCTCCGTTGCTTTCTGCCTTCAGCGCGATGCTGTCGTCCGCCTGCTGCGACTGACCATATCGGATGACATTAGACAGCATTTCCTCTAACACAAGATTCAAGTTCATCTGCAACTCGCCATCGAGACCAAGCTCGTTGCCAATGTCCTCCACGAAGCAAGCCACGCGATGCAGCTCGCTGGCGCTGTTGTGTATGGTTATTTCTCGCGTCATCATATCAAAAACAATATCTCAACGGTGCAAAGGTAATCATTTTTTAGTTTAAATTTCATAGTTCATTGTTGATAGTTACTGCGAATTAACATCTTTTTGCAAAATTGCCATAAACTATGAACAATGAACTATGAACTTTTTCGTACCTTTGCAGTAAAATTTGAGTTTTATGAAGAAAGAAGCATGCCATTTGTTGCTGGCGCTCGGGCTGATGATGACAAGTGTTACTGGCATTCGGGCCGAGGAGACACTGCCCTCAAAGCTCCAGCATCTGACCGACGAAGCCTACCGCTACTATAGTGAGCGGGAGACGGACAAGTACTTCGATGCCGTGAGCAAGGTGGAGAGTGCCACGGAGTTCTCCAAGTATAAGGAGACTTACTACCGGGCGTGCAGCTACGAGGCCATCTACATGTTCGAGTACGTGAACCGCACGAGGGGCGTGCAGTTGGCTCACGAAATCTACCACCACGCCAAGCATAACAATAGCAACGTCGGCATGTACTTCGCCACCTTCACCTTGGGTACCATCCGCGAGCAGTCGGGCAACATGGGACTGGCTGAGAAGAGCTTCCTGCAGGCACTGAAGCTGAAGGAGAAATACCTGCCCGAAGAGAGTGCGGCGCCCTGCTACTTGGGACTCTGCGAAGTGGCCCTGCATAGGATGGACTACGAGGAGGTGAAGGAGTATGCCCGCAAAGCACTCGAAGAGCCGAAGATTATTCCCATGAACAAAATTACTGCCTGGAGCTATAAATGCCTGTCACGCTATAACCAGGGCGACAGCTTAGGCTTCGAGGAAGCCTACGAGGAGCGTGCCCGGCTGATAGCGGAGCACGGCGGCCAGGGCGGACTCTTCGGTGAGCTCATCAACGTCTATCAGGCCAAGAACCGCAAGCAGTGGCAGTTGGCCCTGCAGCGCGCAGACAAGCTGATACATGCGCAGAACAAATGCGCACAGAAAGCCTCCATCTACGAGCACATGGGCGACTGGAAGCAAGCCCTCTTCTGGCAGAAGCGCACCCGTGCGGTGATAGACTCCATCCAGTCGTCGGAAGCACGTTCGCAGATGAACGAGTTCGACACTGAGCTTTCGATTACCTACGCTGAGAACGAAGTGAAGGAACAGCAGTTAGCCAAGGAGAACACGATAATCGTAGCCGGCGGCATCATCGCAACCGTCATCATCGCCTTCCTCTCCTTCTTCGCCTACCGCCGCAACCTGCATCTGAAGCATCTGGCCAGCGTCAACAGCCAGCTCAAGGAAGCCTACGACCAATTGGAGGAGACTACAGCTGCCAAAGAGCGCATCGAGAGCGAGCTGCGCATTGCCCGCGAAATCCAGAAGTGCATGTTGCCACACGTGTTCCCCAAGCGGCAGGATGTGGACATCTATGCCATGATGACGCCGGCCCGCGAGGTGGGCGGCGACCTCTACGGCTATGCGCTGATAGACGACCTGCTCTACTTCTGCGTCGGCGACGTCAGCGGCAAGGGCGTGCCCGCAGCACTCTACATGGCCGAGGTGACACGTATGTTCCGCACCCTGGTGGACAGCAAGATCATGCCCGACATGATAGCGACGCGCATGAACCACGTGCTCTCCGAGGACAACGAGCAGGGCATGTTCGTCACCATGTTCATCGGACTCATCAACCTCAAGACCGGCCACATGGAGTACTGCAATGCCGGCCATAATCCCCCGTTGCTCGACGGCGAATACATGAAGATGGAGTCCAACGCCCCCATCGGCCTCTGGCCTGAGCTGAAGTATGAGCGTGAAGAGGTGGACAGCATGTACGGCAAGACGCTCTTTGTCTATACCGACGGCATCAACGAGGCTGAGAACATCCACAAGGAGCAGTTTGGCGACCAGCGCCTGCAGGCTCTGCTACAGCAGGACTTAGGCAGTGCCCAGCAGACGTCAGAAACCATCCACAAGGCCGTAGAAGAGTTTGTAGGCAATGCGGAACCCAGCGACGACCTGACCAAGATGTGCATCAAGATGAGAGACTCCCGTAGGAGTTATTCTAAGTAGGTGTAGCCGTAGAGGCCAGAGCGGTAGTTGGAAAGGAACTCCTTGCCCTCCTCGAGGGTAATCTTGCCCTGCTTGACGCTCTTGGCAACCCAGATTTCCAACTGACGTACCAGACGCTTGGGGTTGTACTGCACATACTCCAATACCTCCTCGACAGTCTCACCGTCAAAGATTTGGTCGACATGATAGCTGCCGTCCTTGACGGAGATGTGGACAGCGGTAGTGTCGCCAAAGAGGTTGTGCATGTCACCCAAAATCTCCTGATAGGCACCCACAAGGAATACGCCAAGGTAGTATTTCTCGTTCTTCTTCAACGCATGGACAGGCAGCGAGTGCGAGTTGTGGCGGTTGGTAGCGAAGTTGGCTATCTTGCCGTCAGAGTCGCAGGTGATGTCCTGGATGGTGGCATTGCGTGTGGGGCGCTCGTGGAGCCGCTGGATGGGCATAATGGGAAAAATCTGGTCGATAGCCCAGGAGTCAGGCAGGCTCTGGAACAGCGAGAAATTGCAGAAATATTTGTCGGCTAACAGCTTGTCGATGTTCATCAGCTCCTCAGGGACGTGCTTCAGGTTCTTGGCCAGGGCGTGAATCTCGTGGCATACACTCCAGTACATGGCCTCAATCTCAGCCCGCGTCTTCAGGTCTACGATACCGTGGGCAAAGAGGTCGAGGACTTCTTCACGTATCTGTTCGGCATCGTGCCAGTCTTCAAGAACGTTGCGCGGTGACAAGTTGTCCCATATCTCGTAGAGGTCCTTTACTAACTGGTGGCTGTTCTCGTCGGGCTCAAACTCCTCAGGCATCTCGGGCAGCGAAGCTGTCTCCAAGACGTCGATGACCAGCACCGAGTGGTGAGCAGCTAAGGAGCGTCCGCTCTCGGTAATCAGGTTGGGATGAGGGATGCCGTTGCGATTGGCGGCATCGACGAAGGTGTAGATACAGTCGTTGACATACTCCTGGATGCTATAGTTGACAGAACTCTCGCTACTGGGTGAGCGCGTGCCGTCATAGTCGACGCCCAGTCCGCCGCCACAGTCGACAAAGTCGACATTATAGCCCATCTTGTGCAACTGCACATAGAACTGTGAAGCCTCGCGCAGGGCGGTCTGGATGCGGCGTATCTTGGTAATCTGGCTGCCGATGTGGAAGTGGATGAGTCGCAGGCAGTCGCGCATGTCTTTCTTGTCGAGCATGTCGAGAGCCTCCAGGAGTTCCGCGCTGGTCAAGCCAAACTTCGAGGCGTCGCCACCGCTCTCCTCCCATTTGCCAGCACCACTGGAGGCCAGCTTGATGCGGATGCCGATATTGGGACGAACGCCTATCTTCTTGGCTTCGCGGGCGATAATCTCCAACTCGTTCAGCTTTTCAACGACGATGAAAATGCGCTTGCCCATCTTCTGTGCCAGCAGGGCCAGCTCAATGTAGCTCTGGTCCTTGTAGCCATTACAGATAATGATGGAGTCGCTCTGGCACTGTACGGCAATGACGGCATGCAGTTCGGGTTTAGAACCGGCCTCGATGCCTAAGTTGAACTTACGACCATGGGAGATAATCTCCTCAACGACTGGCTGCATCTGGTTGACCTTGATGGGGAAGACGACATAGTTTTCGGCTTTGTATTCGTATTCCTCAGCCGCCTTCTTGAAACAGCTCCACGTCTTTTCGATGCGGTTGTCCAGGATGTCGGGAAAACGGAGCAGTACAGGCGCCTGAACGTCGCGCAGCGACAGTTCGTCCATCACCTCGCGCAGGTCTATCTGCGTACCGTCCTTACAGGGCGTCACGTAGACATTACCCTCGTCATTGATACCGAAGTAGCTGGTACCCCAGCCGTTGATGTTGTAGAGCTCGCGAGAGTCCTCAATGGTCCACTTCTTCATGAAACATTAAACATTAAAGATTAAACATTAAAGATTAAATGTTGAGCAGTTCTCTTATCTGGTGTATGGAACTATTGATCTTGTCGTAGTTGTCGAGCACGCTGACATCCAGTATGTATTTGGCCTTCTGGTAGTAGGGCTCACGCTCCTTCAAGTGCCCGGTGATATAGGCTATCAGCTCGTCGGCAGTCTTACCCTTCAGCAAGGGGCGTTCTACTTTAGCCATCAGTAAGTGCTTATAGAGCACCTCGGGTGTAGCCTTTAGGTAGACGACATCGCCCTGCTGGTTGAGGTAATCCATGTTGTCGAAGAAGCAGGGCGTCCCACCTCCACAACTGATGATGACATCCTCAAACTCAGCTACCTCGTGCAGCATGTTATACTCTATCTTGCGAAAACCTTCTTCTCCCTTCTCAGCAAATATCTGGGACACCGACTTGCGCATGCGACTCTCGATATACCAGTCGAGGTCATAGAACATGAGTCCCGTCTCCTTCGACAAGGCTTTGCCGACAGTAGTCTTGCCGGAACCCATGTAGCCGACTAAAATGATTCTACGCATCACTTCTCGTTTTTGTTGATAATGGCCATGCACTCGTCGTAAGTCATCTGCGGAACACGTGCCTGCAAGGCTTTGGGAATGCGGTAGTTCTTGCCATCGAAGGCGATATAGGGACCGTAGCGTCCATCCAGAATCTGTAGTTTGCCGTCTGCGTCAAACGTCCTCAGGTGTTTCTTGGAGTCCTGCTGGCGCTTCTCGTTGATAAGAGCGACGGCCTCTTCCAGTGTAATCGTCAGCGGATCAGCATCTTTGGGCAGCGACGTGTATTTATGCTGATGCAGCACGTATGGTCCGAAACGGCCTGCGCCAATGACGACGTCTGCCCCTTCGAAAGTACCGATTTTGCGAGGGAGCTTGAACAGTTCCAAGGCCTCCTCTAACGTCAGCGACTCCATGCTCTTGTCAGTAGGCAGCTGGGCAAAGCGAGGTTTCTCGGAGTCCTCAGCAGTACCAATCTGTACTACCGGACCAAAACGGCCAATCTTGACAAAAACAGGTTTTCCCGTCTGGGGATCATTGCCTATCTGACGTTCACCAGCCTTGTGTTCCTGGCGGGCATTCAAGGTCTTCTCAACAGTCGGAGCGAAGTCCTTATAAAAGTCCCTCATCATGTCCGTCCACTTTTCCTTGCCTTCGGCTATCTTGTCGAAGTCCTGCTCCACCTTGGCGGTGAAGTTATAGTCCATGATGGTGGGGAAGTAGGTCATCAGGAAGTCGTTCACCACCATGCCGATATCTGTCGGCAACAGCTTGCCTTTCTCCGAACCAACCATCTCCTTGCGCTGCTTCTGGTTAACCAGTTTGCCTTTCAATATATCGATTGTATAATAGCGCTCCTCTCCTTTCTGATCGCCCTTATGGACGTATTCGCGCTGCTGGATGGTCGAGATGGTGGGTGCATAGGTTGAAGGACGACCGATGCCCAACTCTTCCAGCTTGTGTACCAACGAAGCCTCGGTATAGCGCAGCGGACCTTGGCTGAAACGCTCCGTAGCCAGTATCTCGCGACGCGTCAGGGGCATGCCCTTCTTCATCGGGGGCAGGATGTGGCTTTCCTCGTCCTGCTGTTCCTCGTCGTCCACCGACTCACGATACACCTTGATGAAACCGTCGAATTTGACCACCTCGCCTTGGGCGACGAACTGTTCCGTTGCGCCGCTAATGCTGATGTTGACAGTGGTCTTCTCCATCTCGGCATCGGCCATCTGACAGGCGATGGTACGTTTCCAAATCAGTTCGTACAGTTTCTTCTCCTGAGCCGTTCCCTCAATGGACGAGTGCTCCATATAGGTGGGGCGGATGGCTTCGTGAGCCTCCTGGGCCCCTTTCGAACTGGTATGATACTGGCGTACCTTGCTGTATGGCTCGCCATAGAGTTTCTGGATTTCCTCCTTGCAGGCATTGATGCACAGGCCGGAGAGGTTGACAGAGTCAGTACGCATGTAGGTAATCTGTCCATGCTCATACAGGTGCTGGGCAACCATCATCGTCTGGCTGACCGTGAAGCCTAACTTGCGGGCGGCCTCCTGCTGCAAGGTCGAGGTGGTGAAGGGGGGCGCTGGTGTGCGCTTCATCGGTTTCTTGGTGACCGACTCAACGGTGTAGGTAGCCTCCTTACACTTCTCCAAGAACTGCTCCACATCCTCATGGGTCTTCAGGCGCTGAGCCAGCGTCGCTCTTACCTCCGTCTGGGAACCATCGGCATTGGTAATGGCAAAGATACCGCTGACGCTGTAGAACGGTTCGCTCTTGAAGGCCTGTATCTCGCGCTCACGTTCCACAATCAGTCGTACGGCAACACTCTGCACACGGCCTGCCGACAGAGCGGGCTTGACCTTTCGCCAGAGGACGGGCGACAACTTGAAACCGACCAGACGGTCAAGCACACGGCGTGCCTGCTGGGCGTTCACCAGGTTCATGTCAATGTGACGCGGTGTCTCGATAGCCTTCAGAATAGCCGGCTTGGTAATCTCGTGGAACACGATGCGGTTGGTCTTCTCTTCGTCCAAACCCAGTACTTCACACAAATGCCATGAGATGGCTTCTCCCTCGCGGTCTTCATCGGATGCGAGCCATACCTTCTCGGCCTTGGTGGCATTGCTTTTCAGTTCCTTTACGAGTTTCTCCTTCTCTTCAGGAATCTCATATTCGGGTTGAAGCGACGACGTATCGATACTCATCTCCTTCTTTTTCAAGTCACGGATGTGACCATAACTCGACATCACCTTGAATTCTTTGCCGAGGAACTTCTCAATCGTCTTGGCCTTGGCAGGCGACTCGACAATCACCAGATTCTTTTGCATATCTTATTCTTTTACCTGTTTACTTTTTGACCGATTTATCGGTTTGGGCTGCAAAAGTAGAGAAAAGTTTTGGTTACACCTTATATATATATGAGATTTTTCGTTTTCTTAACAATTGAAGGCCCTTGATGACAAAAACAATGGTTGTCAGTCTTTTATTTATAAATAAGTATAAATATGAGAAAACGACTGATATTGATGGGCCTCGCACTGCTGATACTGTCAGCGCAGGCTGCCCAGAAGCCGTGGGACAACGGCAAACTACGCGTATCTGATAACCAGCGTTATCTACAGTTTGAGAACGGACAGCCTTTCTTCTGGCAGGGCGAGACGGGTTGGCTGCTGCCTGAGCGCTTGGACAGAGCAGAGGCTGAGTGGTATCTGCAAAGCTGTGCAAAGGCAGGCTATAATGTGGTTCAAGTGCAAACGATTGATGGTGTTCCTGCTTATAACATCTATGGGCAAATGTCAAACATCGACGGCTGGAACTTCAAAAACATCAACCAAAAGGGCGTCTACGGCTACTGGGACCACATGGACTACATCATAGACCAGGCTGCCGACAAGGGCATCTACATCGGAATGGTGTGCATCTGGGGTGGACTGGTAAAGGCTGGTCTGCTGAGTGTCGAGGATGCCAAGAAATACGGTACGTTCCTGGCCAACCGCTACAAGGACAAGCCCAACATCATCTGGTTTATGGGTGGCGACATTCAGGGCGACATCAAGCCAGAGGTTTGGGAAGCACTGGCTACCACCATCAAGTCGATTGACAAGAACCACCTCATGACCTATCATCCTCGTGGACGCTACACCTCTGCCAAATGGTGGAGCAAAGCCTCTTGGCTCGATTTCCATACGTTCCAGAGCGGGCATCGTCGCTATGGACAGCGTATGGGCAATGCAGACTATCCCATACCCGACAATACAGAGGAAGACAACTGGATGTACGTTGACTCCACATGGAAATACAACCCCATCAAGCCTGTGTTGGACGCTGAACCAAGTTACGAGGATATTCCTATGGGACTCCACGACACCAACGAGCCACGCTGGCAGGATTATGATGTGCGTCGTTATGCTTACTGGAGTGTCTTCGCAGGCAGCTGTGGACATACCTACGGTCATAATGCCATCATGCAGATGCTGAAGCCCGGCTATCCCACGAGTTATGGTGATGCCGGCGATGTGAAGACGTGGTACCAAGGGCTGAAGGACCCAGGCTTCAACCAGATGCAATATTTGAAGCGACTGATACTGTCTTTCCCCTACTTTGAGCGTGTTCCTGACCAAAGTTTCATTCTGGAGAATGGCGAAAAGTACAATCGTCTTATCGGCACACGTGGGCATGACTATTTGCTGGTTTACAACTACAACAACAATAACATGAAGCTCGATCTCACGAAGATTAGTGGTGCAAAGAAGAATGTCTGGTGGATGACGGCCGCCACAGGCAAGCTGAAGTATCTGGGTGAGTTCGACAACAAGGTGCTCACCTTCCGCTATCATCCACAGTCAGCCCGTGTAGAAGATGGCGTACTCATCGTTATTGACAGCAGCAAGGACTATCTGAAGAAAGACCAGACGGGACTGTCGCCAGACGGGTATAAAGCTAAGGAACGTGACTTGAATGAATGAACCAAGGATTTCACGGATTATACGGATGAAGAAACTTCTCATGATATTGCTTACTCTGCTGCCTTTGTTGGCTTTTGCCCAAGTAGAGGTGACGAACCTGCGCGTTGAGAACTTGGACGAACCGCTAGGCATTGACACCAGCGAGCCTCGTTTTTCGTGGCAGATGACCAGCGATAAAAAGATTGCAACGCCACACTCTGACCGTGGGTCAGAGAACGTGCGCCAAACGGCCTATCAGATAGTTGTCAGTGGCGACCAGGGTGAGCTATGGAACTCTGGGCGCATCGAGAGCAATCAGCAGCTGTGGGTGCCCTACGGCGGACAGTCGCTGAAAAGCAATACACACTGCACGTGGAAGGTCAAGGTGTGGACAACGGCAGGCGAGACGGCATGGAGCAGCGAAAAGCACTTCAGTATCGGACTGCTGGACGAAGGCAAGTGGAGCGGCTACTGGATTGGGCTGGAACGATTGCTACCTAACGAAGAAAGAGGTATGCATACGCGCATGGCTGCACGCTACCTGCGCAAGGAATTCCAACTGAAGGACAAAGACATCAAGCGTGCTACTGCTTACGTGGCAGGTATCGGATTGCACGAGTTCTACGTCAATGGTCAGCGCATGGGCGACGGCGTGCTGCAACCCGTGCCCTCAGACTATCGCAAGACCATTTACTATCATACGTATGACGTGACGGAGAGCATCGAGAAATATCCCCTTATCTGTGAGGGGCCAGGTAAATGTCTTTGTCTTGGTATCGTCCTTGGCAACGGGCGTCTATTTCCCATGCAGCAGCACAAGCCGTATAAGATTCATACCTTTGGCTATCCCAAATGCCGCATCAACGTCATCGTAGAATATACGGACGGCAGCAGCCAGCGCCTGCAGACAGATGACAAAGGCTGGAAGGTGACTGCTGACGGACCTATCCGCGCCAACAACGAGTACGACGGCGAAGAATATGACGCCCGCAAGGAGATGATGGGCTGGAGCGAGGTAGGCTATGACGATTCGAAATGGCTGAATGCTGAACGGACGGATATTCCACAGGCTTATCTTCGTGCACAGATGACGCCAGGCATGAAGGTGCTACAACGAATACAGCCAGCATCCATTAAGGGAACCATCGTTGACATCGGTCAAAATATAGCAGGATGGCTGAAGGTGCGCGTTCGAGGACAGAAGGGCGACACCATCCGTATCGTCTATGCCGAAAAGTTAAATGCCGACGGAACGCTCTACCGCGAAAACTTCCGCAATGCCCGTTCGACAGATATTTACGTCTGTAATGGTGAGGAAGGAGCAAAAGACCGATGGTGGACTCCGACATTCGTTTATCATGGTTTCAAGTACGCTGAGGTTATTGGACTGAAAAACGCCAAAAAGGACGATTTCGTCGCAGAAGTGGTGGCAGACGAAATGGCAACCACGGGGCATTTCGAGTGCTCTGATACCATCCTGAATAAAGTGATGAAGAATGCCTGGTGGGGTATTCTTGACAACTACAAGGGTATGCCTGTCGATTGTCCGCAACGTGACGAACGCCAGCCCTGGCTGGGCGACAGGACAATGGGCTCGTTGGGCGAGTCGTTCTTGTTTGACAACGAGCGACTCTATACCAAATGGATGCGTGATATTTGCGAGGCCCAGCGCACGGATGGCTGCATCCCCGATGTGGCACCAGCCTTCTGGAACTACTATAGTGACGATGTGGGATGGGCAGCAGCGTTGCCTTTTGGCTGTGATATGCTATGGCGACAATACGGCAATCGCGAGGCTATCGACAAGAGCTATCCTGCCATCAAGAAATGGGTACAACACATCATGGAGGAATATTCCAAGGACGGTATCATCCATTGCGGGAAGTATGCCGACTGGTGCGTGCCTCCTGAGAAATTGGAACTCATCCACTCGCAAGACCCAGCACGAAAGACGGATGTCACACTCATCTCCACCGCATATATCATCCGTACCTTGCAACTGATGGAGCAGTGGGGCTGCGAGGCGAGCTATTGGCACCCCATCCGCGAACAGATGACGGAGGCTTTCAACAAGCAGTTCCTGACCATCAAGCGAGGCACTAGTCCCCGTCCTGGTCACGTGCTCTATCCTGACTCGATATATTATGGTAATAATACGATAACGGCAAACGTGCTACCGCTGGCGCTGGGTATTGTGCCTGACGACTGCAAGGAGGATGTGGTGAAGCAGATAGTAGAAAACATCTGTGTCCAAAACAAAGGCCACGTATCATGTGGTGTCATTGGCATCTCGTGGCTCCTTCGTGGGCTCAGCGATAACGGTTTTGCAGATGTTGCCTACCTATTAGCCACCCAAAAGAAATATCCGTCTTGGGGCTATATGGCAGAAAACGGAGCAACGACCATTTGGGAACTGTGGAATGGCGACAAGGCCTCACCCAAGATGAATAGCGGCAACCACGTCATGCTTTTAGGCGACCTGCTTACTTGGTGCTACCAATATGTAGGAGGAATACGAAGCACAGATGCTTATAAACATATTGTACTGAAGCCTGCCTTCGACATCCAAGACTGCGAGTGGGCGAATGTTAGTTTTGACTCACCCTACGGACGTATTACGAGTAACTGGAAAAAGAACCTACAGCACCTCGACTGGCACGTGGTGATTCCCTGCAACACTACAGCCATTGTCTATCTACCTGATGGTACGACGAAAGAAATTGGTTCTGGTGCTTACGACTTTAGCTGCGACATACCCACCTCGCATCCTGCCATCCTGAAGGATGAGTTCCTCTATGAGAAAACCTTCTTCCCAGAGGCCCACGCCTCAACCATTGTGGAGACGAAGAAGGGCGACTTAGTAGCTGCATACTTCGGTGGCACACACGAGAAAGATCCGGATGTCTGCATTTATATTAATATCAAGAAGAAAGGCTCCAACAAGTGGAGTACTCCCATTCTTGCTGCTGATGGTGTGCTTGACCTGAGTGACCCTCGCATCAAATATGCAGGACTTAGTGGCATGAACGAAGAGACGACCTCTGCAGAAGCAGGACCCGTGAAGGCGCTCAGCGAAAAGAAGGGGTTTATCACTTACGACTATGCCACCAAGAAATCGCGTATTACTTTGCCCAAGACATTAAAGCGCAAAGCCTGCTGGAATCCCGTGTTGTTCGAGATGCCCAATGGTGAGTTGTGGCTCTTCTTCAAGATAGGCAGCACCGTAGGCGATTGGACGGGTTGGCTGGCGAAGTCGAAGGATGGAGGCAAAACGTGGAGCGATAAGGAACCGCTGCCTTTTGATCCTGAAGGTCGTGCTTTCCTCGGACCCATCAAGAACAAACCTGAACTGATTGGCAATCGTCTGCTATGTGGCTCAAGCACCGAGGGTAATGGCTGGCGCTTCCACATGGAGATATATGACTTGAAGACCAAACAATGGAAATATGTACCCGTGGAGAGCACAGAAGCCACGAAGACTGACGACATGAAGCAACATCCCATCGACTGCATCCAGCCTTCTATCCTGAAATTGAAGGATGGTCGTCTACAGGTTTTGATGCGTACTCATAATGCCCGCTTGGCTACCTCATTCTCGTCAGACAATGGTGACACATGGACGCCTGTGACACTCTCAGAAGTGGTGAACAACCAAAGTGGTACAGATGCAGTAACAATGGCTGATGGCAGACACGCACTCATCTACAACAACTTCGAGACACTGCCCATGACCCCTAAAGGTGTGCGCACACCTTGCTCTATCGCACTCAGCGACGATGGCACCCACTGGCATCACGCACTGACCTTGGAAGACTCGCCTATTGACCAGTACTCTTATCCTGCCATCATCCAAGGCAAGGACGGCAAACTGCATGCCGTCTACACTTGGCGACGACAGCGTATAGCCTACAAAGAAATAGATTCTACCTCGCCCTATTAGCCATTACGGCTATGGCGCAACGAGTTAGCATCCAGACAGGGAAGAAAGCATCAGCACGCGAACAATATGCTACAGAATACCTGCAGAAGAAGTTAACGGAGATGGGCTATACCGTCAGCCCAAAGAAAGCAGACTGCACGATAACACTTTCGAACGCAAACAGCGGAACAGCAGAAGGTTACACGATAGCCAAAAACAAAAAGGGCATCATGGTCACGGGTAATGACGCTACGGGTGTCATCTACGGATGTGTGGAACTGGCTGAGCGCATCCATCAAACTGGTTCTCTTTCACAGTTCGTTGCTATTCTGTCGCAACGCCCCATCACTGAAGCCCCTGGAATGGTGATGCGTGGTACCTGCATCGGACTGCAGAAGACGGTTTATCTGCCTGGGCATGCAGTCTATGAGTATCCCTATACCCCAGAAAACTTCCCCTGGTTCTACGACAAGGCGGAGTGGATAAAATACCTCGACATGTTGGTGGAGAACAAAATGAACTCGCTCTACCTCTGGAACGGTCATCCTTTTGCTTCGTTGGTGAAACTGAAGGACTATCCCTTTGCGCTGGAAGTGGACGAGGATACCTTCAAGAAGAACGAGGAAATATTCTCGTTCCTGACCCATGAGGCTGACAAGCGAGGCATCTGGGTCATCCAGATGTTCTATAACATCATCTTAAGCAAACCCTTCGCAGACCATTACGGACTGAAGACACAGGATCGGCATCGTCCCATCACACCGCTCATTAGCGACTATACACGCAAGTCCATTGCTGCTTTCATTGAGAACTATCCCAATGTCGGACTGTTGGTTTGTTTAGGCGAGGCAATGGCTACCATCGAGGATGATGTGACATGGATGAAGGAAACCATTATCCCTGGCATCAAGGACGGACTGGAGGCCAGCGGTAGGACGGACATCCCACCTGTAGTGCTTCGTTCGCACGATACGGATGGACCATTGGTTCTCAAAGAGTCGTTGCCACTCTATCCTAACATCTACACGATGTCGAAATATACAGGCGAATCGCTGACAACTTACGAGCCTGGCGGACCTTGGGGCGAGACACATCGTCAATTGGCTGATGCTGCGCCTGTTCATATAGATAATGTGCATATCCTTGCCAACCTCGAGCCTTGGCGCTGGTCATCACCTGCCTTTATCCAAAAGACCGTTCAGGCCATGCATCGTGTGCATCACTCCAAGGGATTGCACCTCTATCCACAGGCTTCCTATTGGGATTGGCCCTATACGGCAGACAAATTGCCCAATGGTGATCGCCTGAAACAATTGGATCGTGACTGGATGTGGTATCAGGCTTGGGGACGCTATGCTTGGAACGACCAGAGAGGCTTAGACAAGACCTACTGGAAAAAGGAACTGGCTGAATACTATGGCATCGACACCACTGCCGCTGGTCACCTGCTCAATGCCTACGATGAAGCAGGCGAGATTGCACCAAAGTTACTTCGTCGCTTTGGCATCACAGAGGGCAATCGTCAGACGTTGCTCTTAGGTATGACCATGGGCGAACTGGTTAATCCTTACAAGTACACCATCTACCCT